>NZ_JBSFVZ010000015.1:0-211224 GCF_053592575.1 Streptomyces sp. NPDC002640
CACCCGCTACGACAAACGCGCCCGGCACTACGAAGCCATGGTCACCATCGCCTGCCTACGACTCTGGCTCCCCTGACTTTGCGGACACGACCTAGGAGCGGGTGGTCACCGGGCGAACCGGGGGGTCACCGGGCGAACCAGTCGCCGCCGGTGATGATCCGGCCCTCGGTGCGCAGCCGGGCCGCCAGGCGCGGGGCCGCGAGGTAGACCCAGGCGCGCACCACGGCGCCGTCGGCGGCGCGGGTCACCTCGCGTGCCTCGCGGAAGTAGAGGCTGGACGGGTCGCCGGGCCGGTAGTCCTCGAGCCGGTCCAGCGCGGCCAGCACCTGGTCGTGGCGGTCCTCCGCGAGCGTCATCAGCTCGCCGCGGACCACCCCGCCCTCCGCCTCCTCGACCGCGTACGGGTAGCCGGGGCCCTCGTGCAGCACGACGCCGCGCAGGGTGGCGGGCTCCTCGGCGGTGGTCCGGCCAAGGAGGAAGTCCGGGTGGTAGAGCCCGCCGGGTCGGAGCGTCCCGTACACGAACACCGGCAGCCGCCCGGCCACCGCGTCGCCCGCCCGAGCCGCCCCGGCGGCGCGGGCCGCCCCTGGGGCTCCGGGGTCTCCGGCCGCTCCGGCCACCCCGGCCGCTCCGGTAACCCCGGCCGCTTCGGGGGCTCCGGGGGCTCCGGCCGCTCCGGTAACTCCGGCCACTCCGGCCGCTCCGGGCGCTCCAGACGCTCCAGGCGCTCCAGGCGCTCCAGACGCTCCGGCCACCCCAGCCGCTCCGACCACCCCGGCCGCTCCCGCCGCTCCGGCCGTTCCGGGCGCTCCGGCCACCCCGGCCGCTCCGGCCGCTCCGGGCGCCCTGGCCGTGCCCGTGCCGGCCGGGATCGCGGGGCCCTCGGTGCGTCCGGTCACTCGGCCGTCTCCTCCTCGATCCACCGCAGGTACTCCGCGTGGCCCGCCACGATCGGCGTGGCGACGATCTCCGGCGTCTCGTAGTCGTGCGCCTCCCGCAGGTGCGCCTCCAGGGCCTGGTACCGGGCCGCGGTGGTCTTGAACAGCACCTGCCACTCGGCGGCGGTCTCCACCGCCCCCTTCCACCGGTACACCGAGGTCACCGGCCCGGAGACCTGCGCGCAGGCGGCGACGCGTCCCTCCACGGCGCCGCGCGCCAGCGCCTCCGCCTTCTCCGGGGAGTCGGTGGTGGTCAGCACGGTGAGCCAGTCGGCCATGGTCGTCGTCCCTCCGCGGGAAGCTCTGCGGTCGTCACGCCGGTCGGGGCCATTGTCCGTCACCCGTTCGCCGTCCCGCCCCGCACGGCTCCGCCGGGTGCCGGTCCGCTGCCGTGAACTGGGGAAACGCCCCGCACCGCGGGACCGCGGCCGGTCGCCCTGACGCCCCTTCAGCAAGCGCTCCGGCGCGCCTGCCGCTTACCTCGTTACTGCGGGGGCGCGGGAGTCGGCGGCACTCCCGCATCGCCGGGCGAGAGCGACGGGACTGCCGGACATCTCCGCTGTCCGTCGCCGACCACCGCGCGCCCCCTCCCCCTCCGGGGTCGATGCCCCTCACTCCCCGGAGGGGGCCGCCTGCCTCACGCCAGCCACTGGTCGTACGCCATCTTGGCGACCAGCGCGAAGACGACGGTGAGCAGCACCACCCGGACGAAGCCGCTGCCGCGCTTGAGGGCGGTGCGGGCGCCGAGGGTGCCGCCGATCAGGTTGAAGACGGCCATCAGCGCGGCCAGCTTCCAGTACACGGTGCCCGCCCAGGCGAACATCGCCAGCGCTCCGGCGTTGGTGCAGCAGTTGACGATCTTGGCGGTGGCGGAGGCGCGGACCAGGTCGAGGTGGAGGATCGCGGTGAGCGCCAGCACCAGGAAGGTGCCGGTGCCGGGCCCGATCAGGCCGTCGTAGAAGCCGATGCCGACGCCGCCGAAGCCGATGGCGGCGAGCACGCGCCGCCGGGAGGCCGGCTCGGCGGCGGGCGTGGTGCCGAACGCGGGCCGCAGGATGACGAACGCGCCGACCCCCAGGAGCACCACCATCACGATCGGCTCGAGCACCTCCGTGCTGAGCGCGGCCGCCACCAGCGCGCCGCCGCCGGCCCCGGCGAGGGCGGCGAGCCCCACCTTCACGGCGGTCGCGACGTCCACGGGGGTGCGGCGGGCGTAGGTGATCGCGGCGCCGGTGGTCCCGACGATGGCCACGGCCTTGTTGGTGCCCAGCGCGAACTGGGCGGCGTGCTGGCCGCCGGCCGGGAGGCCCATCATCAGCGCGGGCAGCAGCAGGAGCCCTCCGCCGCCGACCACGGCGTCCACCCACCCGGCGGCGAGCGCGGCGACACAGAGCAGGACGACGACGGTCAGCGAGATCTCGGGCATGATCGGCAGCCTAGGGAGCCGATAGCTGCACCGTCCACGGACTTGAGCCGCTTCTGAGCTGCCGCCGAGCCGCCGCGTCCCGGCTCCGACGCGTCGGAGCCGACGCTTCAGAGGGGCAGGTCGTCGGGCAGCACCCGGAACGCCTTGTGCCGCCCCAGCGGCCGGACCGCCCGGAAGTCACGCCGGTCGAGCGTGAGGACGGCATCGGTGTCGTACTCGGCGGCCAGCGCGACGTTCACCGCGTCGGCCAGGTCCAGGTCCAGGTCGCCGTACCGGATGCGAAGAGACTGCGCGGCGGCGAGGTGGTCCTCGTCGATCTGCGGGACGACGACGCGCCCCGCACGCATCCATCGCCTGATGTCGTCGACCGCCCCGAGTGCCGCCTCGCGGCCGAGCTCGCGGGTGGCCACATGGTCGAGTTCGGCCAGCAGCAGCGGGGACATGACGAGAAGACCGGCGGCCATGATCGCCTCGTTGGCCGCGCGGTGCTCGGGATGGGTGGCGTCGAGGGCGGCCAGGAGGCCCGACGTGTCGGCGACGACGATGATCACGCGGCAGGCCCCGCGTCCGCCTCACGCACGACCGCGTCGGCGACCGCGTCGCGGACCTCCGCCCTGGACGGCGTACGCCCCTTGCCCTCGTACGTGCGGGAGAACAGGGGCTCTTCCCAGACGCGGTTCGCCATGGCCGCGATGTGGATCCCCTCCCGGATGATCTCGGCCTCGCTTATCCCCCGGCGCCGCGCCGCCTCCTTGATGATCGCGAGGTCCTCAGGGTCGGCGTAGACGTTCGTGCGCTTCATGGACATGTACCAAGGCTAACCCATGTACCAGACTGGTGTATGTGCTCTGATGCATGGGCCTGCGCGCCGCCGCACCAGGCACCACCCCGCGCTACCGTGCGGGCATGAGCCGCATGAGCCGCATGAGCCGCATGAGCCGCATGAGTGGCATGAGTGGCACCAGGCCCGAGGCCCTACGACCGCGCGCCGAGCCGGACCTGCCCGCCTGCGCGGAGGTGTTGCGTGCCGTGCGCGAGCGGGACGGCTACCCCCTGGACCGGCCCGCCGACCCCGTCGCCTGGCTCAGCCCCGCGGCGTTGCTGGGCGCGTGGGTGGCGGAGCACGAGGGCCGGGTCGTCGGCCACGCCGCGCTGTCCCGGCCCGGGGAGGGCGACGAGGCCCCGGCCCGCTGGGGCGACCCCGCCCGCGCCGCCGTGGTCACCCGCCTCTTCGTCTCCCCCGCCGCCCGGGGCCTCGGCCTGGGCGCGGCCCTGCTGCGGCGCCTCACGGACGAGGCCGCCGCCGCCGGTCTGCACCCGGTCCTCGACGTCCTCTCCACGGACACCGCGGCCGACGCCCTCTACCGGCGCCTCGGCTGGCGGCACCTCGGCGACGCCACCCAGCGGTGGGGGCCGGACCGGACGGTGACCCTGCGCTGCTACGCGGCGCCCGGTGGCCCCGGCGGCGGGTAGCCGGGCGGCGGGTAGCCCGGCAACGTGGGCCCCGGGCACGGCCGGCGGCTCACGCCCTCCGCCACGCCCCGAGGAGGTCCTCCGGCCCGTACACCCCGTCGAGCCCGGAACAGCTCACCCCGCTCCGGGAGACCGCGACCAGCGGCAGCGGCTCGTCCGTGAGCGCCGCCCGGTGCTTCTGGAGGGCCGCCAGGTCATGGGCGTCGAACGCGGCGTTCTCCAGCCACTTCACCGAACCGAGGAAGAGCAGCCGCCGGGCGACGGGCCCGCGGTCGGCGCCGACCAGGTCGATCTCCACGTCGTTGCCGCGGGTCCAGTACCCGCCGACGACGGGGGCGCCCGGCACGTCACCGTCCGGCAGGAGCCGGGCAAGCGACTCCCTGACCAGTGGTTCGACCGCCCTGCCCCGCCAACTCGTCCACTGCCGCCGGATGCGGTCCAGGGTGATGTCGCCCCGCATCCGCTCGATCTCCGCCATGTGCGGATCGAGGAAGGCCAGCCAGAAGCGCAGGTACGGGTCGGCCACCCGGTAGCGCCGCTCCTTGGACGGCCGCGTCGAGACCGGCAGCTCGGCCGCCACGACCCGCTTCCCGGCCAGCAGTTCCGCGGCCCGGCTGAGGGTGGTGTGCGCGATGCCGCCGGCCGCACGGGCGATGTTGGTGAAGGTCCGTTCCCCGCTCCCGATGGCCCGCAGAACCTCGCGGCTCATCGCCTGGGGCGGGAACTCGGCGGCGAGGGACCGCTCGGCGGAGACCAGGAGCGCGGAGATGGGGTTGTCCAGCGCGTCACGGAGGAACTCCTCGACCTTCGCGCCGGGCCGCCACTCGGAGCAGATCAGCGGCAGCCCGCCCGTCACCAGTGCGGCGTCGAACGCCCGCGCCGGAGGCAGGTCGAGCATCTCGGCCAGGTCGGCGGGGTTCAGCGGGCCCAGCACCATCTCCTGGCCGCGCTGGTGGAAGGGACGCTCGTAGCCGTTGAGCGCCTCCATCATCGACAGGTCCGACCCGACCAGGAGCAGCAGCACCCCACCGCCGCACACGCCGCCCCCGCCCACCCATTGACGCGCTCACACCTCCCCCGCATCATCGTGGGAGCGCTCCCAAGCCGTAGCCCACAGCACCGTCACCGCCCACCCGCACCGGGCGTCGTGCCGACGCGGTGCACGCCCGAGGAGGACACCCCCATGCCGCTCGAACAACGCTCCGCGCCCGGTCGCTTAGGCCGCCGCCGGACCCGCACCGCGCGCAGACGTCCCGCCGCCGCCCTCGCCTGCGCCTTCGCCACCGTCGCCGCGCTCGCCGCGATCCCGTCGGCCCCCGCCGCGGCCGGCCAGGCGGCGGCGGCAACGGTCGACGTCTCCGTCAACGCGGGCCTCGGCCTCGGCACCATCGACCGGGCCGCGTACGGGGTGAACACCGCGATCTGGGACTCCCACATGAACGACCCCGAGGTCGTCGACCTGATGGGCGACGCGGGCGTGAACGTCATGCGCTACCCCGGCGGCTCCTACGGCGACATCTACCACTGGAAGGACCACACCGCCCCCGGCGGTTACGTCGCCCCCGGCACCGGTTTCGACGAGTTCATGGGCACCGTCCGCGCCACCGGATCCCAGCCGATGATCATCGCCAACTACGGCACCGGCACCGCCCAGGAGGCCGCCGACTGGGTGCGGTACGCCAACATCACCAAGGGGTACGGCGCCAAGTACTGGGAGATCGGCAACGAGATCTACGGCAACGGCCACTACGGCAGCGGCTGGGAGGCCGACGACCACCCCGACAAGAGCCCCCGCGAGTACGCGCGCAACGTCCTCGAGTACACCCGGGCGATGAAGGCCGTCGACCCCACGATCAAGGTCGGCGCGGTGCTGACCACACCCGGCGACTGGCCCGACGGCATCGTCGGCGAGGGCGACTCGGCCGACTGGAACCACACCGTGCTGTCCGCCGTCGCCGGCACCGTCGACTTCGTGATCGTGCACTCCTACCCCGGCGGGGCGACCGCCGACGAGGCGCTCGACCGGGTCTCCCGGCTGCCGGGGCAGCTGCGCGAGGTCCGCCGCCAGATCGACCGCTACGCCGGGGAGCGTTCCGCGGAGATCGGCATCGCCCTCACCGAGGTCAACTCCAACGTGCAGATGAACAGCCGCCCCAACGGCCTGTTCGCCGCCGACGTCTACATGACGGCGCTGGAGAACGGCGTCTTCAACGTCGACTGGTGGAACACCCACAACGGGCCCACCAAGGTGGAGACGGTGGACGGCGACCGGGACTTCAACGACTTCGGCCTGCTCTCCAGCGGCGGCTGCGTGGGCGACGTCTGCCAGCCCCCCGTCAACACCCCGTTCCACCCCTACTTCGGGCTGAAGTCGCTCACCACCCTCGGCCGGCCCGGCGACACCATGGTCGCCTCCTCCACCACCGACGACCAGGTCGCCGCGCACGCCGTGCACCGCGCCGACGGCACCCTGAGCGTGATGCTGATCAACAAGGACCCGGACACCGCCCACACCGCGGACATCGACTACGCCGGCTACACCCCCACCGCCCAGGCGCCGGTCGTCCACCGCTACGGCCGCGGCGACACCGACGTCACCCGGGTCCCGGCCACCTCCGGTGGCCCGCAGGTCCTGCCGCCCTACTCGATCACCACGGTCACCGTCGCCCCGCACGCGGCGTCCGCCTCAGTCGGCGCCCCCGGTGCCCCGAAGGCCACCGCCGTGGACAGCGGGACGGCGACGCTGAGCTGGAGCGCGCCCGCCCGCGGCACGGCGGTGCGGTACGAGGTCTACGAACGGCTCGGCACCAACGCCCAGCTGCTCGGCACCTCGACCTCACCCTCGGTCACCCTGCGGAACCTCCCGCCGGGCTCGGAGCACACCGTGAACGTCCTCGCCCGGGACGCCGATGGCCGGCTCTCCCGCCCCTCGGAGCCGCTGACCTTCGCCACCACCGCGCCCCGGAACAGCAGCTGCCTGGTCAACTACCGGGTGGACACCGGCTGGGGCAACGGCTTCGTCGCCTCCGTCACGGTGACCAACCTCGGCGACACGGCGATCAACGGCTGGACCCTGGACTTCGCCTGGCCCTCCGCCGGCCAGTCCGTCCAGAGCGCCTGGAACGCCAAGGTCACCGGCTCGGGCACGCGGGTCCACGTCACCGACAACGGCCAGAACGCGGTACTCGCCCCCAAGGGCGGCTCCACCGCCACCTTCGGCTTCGTCGGAGCCAACGAGGGAGCCAACCCGCCGCCCACCGTCTTCACCCTCAACGGCACGGTCTGCCGCACGTCCTGACCCCGCCGCCGCGCGCGCCCGGCACCTCTCCGGAGGCCGGGCGCGCGAGGTGCGCACCGGCCCGGTCGCGGTGTCGGGAGGCCCCGTAAGATCCTGCCCGACACCAGCCGAGGGGATGTTCCGTGGACGCGACGGTCGTGGCGGTCAGCCGCAACGAGGAGTACAGCTTCACCAAGCCGAACCGGGAGAGCATCACGCTGCTCGCCGGGCTCGGGGTCGAGGGGGACGTACACGCGGGCACGACCGTGAAGCACCGGTCGCGCGTGGCGCAGGACCCGACCCGGCCGAACCTGCGGCAGGTGCACCTCATCCACGAGGAACTCTTCGACGAGGTCGTCTCGGCCGGTTACGTGGTCGCGCCCGGCGAGCTCGGGGAGAACGTCACCACGCGCGGCGTGGACCTCCTGAAGCTGCCCGTCGGCACGCTGCTCCGGCTCGGTGAGGAGGCCGTCGTCGAGGTGACCGGGCTGCGCAACCCCTGCCTGCAGATCGACAACTTCCAGCGCGGGCTGCTGCGGCAGGTCATCGGCCGCGACGAGAACGGCGAGGTGATCCGCAAGGCGGGCATCATGGGCGTGGTCCGCAGCGGCGGCGTGGTCCGCCCCGGCGACACCATCACGGTCACCCTCCCGCCGGAGCCGCACCGCCCGCTCGAGCGGGTCTGAGCCCCGCGACACCACCGGCCCGGCGCCAGCCGGCCGCCGCCCGGCCTGGCACCACCCGGCCCGGCACCACCCGGCCCGGCGGCAGCCGCCGGCGGGCGCCGAGATCACAGCCGGCCGCCGAAGCTCTCCTCGATCCACGCGGCGTCGGTCAGGTACCTGCGGTCGTGCCCTTCGGCGATGTGGCGGGCGAACGCCGGGTGACCCGCCGCCGCGTGGGCGCGCATGTTTTCCACCAGCGCCCGCAGCCGCTCCGCCGCGACCGCGGGCAGCGCGGCCCGGTCCCCGTCCGGCAGGCCGTACGCGTCGGCGAACACCCGCAGCCGGCGGAGCGCCTCGGGCACGGGCAGGGTGAGGTCCGCCTCGTCGGGGGCGTAGAGGGGGACGAAGCGGTAGGCCGTGTAGGCCGCGTCCCACACGCGCGGGGCGGGGTGGGCGGTGTCGAAGTCGATCAGGGCGACGGGCAGGCCCCCGGCGAACACCGTGTTGTACGTGGCCGCGTCACCGTGGCAGATCACCTCGGCCGGTTCGCGCGGCGGGAGGTGCCAGACGTCGTCCGGGCTCCGGGGGAAGGTCGCGGAGGCGTCGTGGAAGGCGCGGAGCAGGCGTCCCATGGCGACCAGCGATGCCTCGCCGCGGACCTGCGGCGCGCCGAAGTCGTGGCCGACCTCCCCGGGCAGGAACTCGACGAGTTCCGTCGCGCCGTCGGCCCCGAGGCCGTGGGGGCGCGGCGCCCCCGTGAACCCCGCGTCCCGCAGGTGGGCGAGGAGCCGCTGGACCGTCGGGCTCCAGGCTCCGGCGGGCCGGCGGACGACACCGCCCTCCCGGACGACCTCGTTGACCCCGCCGACGAAGACTTCCCGGTCGTGATCGTCCATGCGGACAGGCTAGGCCCCCGCCGGTGGGGTGCGTCCGGATTTTCCCGGGCGCACCCCGGCACCCCGGCGGGCGCTCAGGCGCTGATCAGTTCCGGTACCGGTAGAGGATCCGGCCCCTGGTCAGGTCGTAGGGGCTGAGCTCCACCAGCACGCGGTCGAACGGGAGGATCCGGATGCGGTGCTTCCGGATCTTCCCGCTGATGTGGGCCAGCACGTGGTGCCCGTTCTGCAGCTCGACCTTGAAGGTCGCGTCGCGCAGGCACTCGGTGACGGTGCCTTCCATCTCCAGGCCGTTCGCTTTTCTCGCCAAGGGTTTCCGTTTCCTCGTGTTCCTCGTGTTCCCGGTGTCGGTGTGCCGGAGCCGGACGGCCGCCTCCGGTGCGTTCCTCATTACCTGTGGAGCCGGGGCGACGCTCAACGGCGTGCCAGCTCCAGGTGGCCGGTGGCCCGGCGTCCGCCGGCGCCCACGAGCAGGGCGACCGCGGCGGCGTGGGAGTCGTCGACCTCCGCCCACGCGGCCGCGACGCCGTCCCGGTGCAGCGCGTCCAGCGCGTGGGCCAGCAGTGCCCGTCCGATGCCGTGCCGTCGCCGGTCGGCCCGGACGGCGACCAGTCCGATCCGGGCCCGGCGGCCCACCCGCGTGACACGGGCCAGCCCGGCGTACTCGCCGTCGCCGTCGCGCACGGCCACGGCGTAGGCCGACGGGTCCACCAGCGTGTCCCCGGCGGGGCCGCTCACCAGCTCGGTCGGCAGGACGCGCCGGCCGGCGGTGGCCTCGAACTCGTCGCGGACGGCGCGGTCCAGCGCCCTCAGCAGCGTCTCGTCCGCCTCGCCGGCGGGCAGCACGGTCACCCCGGCCGGGAGCCGTGCCGCGTCGAGCCCGGTCCGGCGCGGGTCGGTGGGCAGGTCGTACGCCGACTCGCGGCGCACCACCGTGAAGCCGTACCGCTGCCAGCGCGCCGTCGCCTCGTGCTCGTCCTCACCGACCAGGGTGTGGACCGGTGCGGGCAGGTGGGCCAGCATCGCGGCGGCGAGGGCGTCGAAGACGGCGTCCTGCCACGCGTCGATGCTGAGGAAGAGCCGGCCGTCGGGCCGCCGGAGGACGTCGCCCCGGCCCACGGCCCGGTCGTCGGCGACGGCTTCCCAGTGGGTGTCCGCGACGCGCGTGATCGTCACAGCGTCCATGATGTTCGCCTTTCAGGAGTGCCTGGTTGAAGCGGCGCTCCCGACGGCCCCCGAGTCGGACACCCGGGTCAGTCGCACACCGTGACGGAAGGGGGGAGCACCCACCTCGGAACAGCGTTCACGGGTCTCACCTCCTCCTGCGATGTCACGGTCGACCGCAAGCTAACGGCCCGCGCGACACCGCGTCCAACCCTTTTCCGGGCCGCTCGCCCCGGCTGAGCACGAGCGCCCATGCCCGTCTGGGTATCCGGACGCTTGCCCGTCGCGGGCGGCCCCGGGAGGGTGGGCCGCATGCGCCGACTCCCGCTGCCGTCACCGCTGCTGCTCCTGCCGCTGTCGCTGTTCACCGCCGGCTGCGGGGTGCTGCTGCCCTCCGCCGAGGGCGAGGCCGCCGACGCGGCGCGGGGGGTGGCCCGGGATGCGGGCCAACGGCTCCACAGCCAACGCCCGCGCACGGCGGAGGAGGTGGGGTACTCCGCGACCGGCATCGACGGCGTGGAGGTGCTGCGGGTGACGGGGACCGCGACGCACGACGGGAACGGCGTCGGCGTGGTCGTGCGCACATCGGGCTCGGCGTACACCCAGGGGCTCGCCCCGGAGCAGGTCACCGTGCGGCGCTGCTTCGAGGTCCGGGTCTCCCCCCGGGCGGAGTGGGGCGAGGAACCCCGCGACGTGGACTGCCCGGACGGCCCTCCCCTGGCCTTCGCACCGCCGCCCGAGCCTCCCCGGCTGCCGTACGAGGAACTCCGCGACGGGCTTCCGCGGGTGGCCGCAGAGGGCCGGGCGGACGAGGCCGAGGTGCGCCGGACGCTCGCCGCGCTGGACCTGGATCCGGCGGTCCACGTCGAGGTGAAGGCGGACGGCGACCGGGTCGGCGTCCTCCTGTCGCTGCCGGGCAACGGCTACGACGCGCAGGACTGCCTCCTCGCCCGCGTGGCCCCCGGCGCCACCGACGTGTGGACGCCGCCGCGGATCCAGCGGATGCCCGGCGAGGGCGGCTGCAGCGTCGCCTTCGCCCTCGACCCGCTGCCCCCACCGCACTGAACCCACCCCGGGCCCGCGAGGTGCGGCGCGGCGAACCGCCGGGGCGAAGCCCCCGCCAGCCCTTCGCCCCGAGGCGAACCACGGGGCGCACCGCACATGTCGGCCACGGCGCCCCGTGCCCCCGTCGACGCGAGGGGTGCGGCCAAGGACGGCGACGGCTTGCGGCACGACGGTTTCGTCTGCGAAGAGCGCACATTTCCGGAAGGTCGACCTCCGCCTCCGAAGGCCGGCCGATCCAGGCCGTGTGATTCAACTTACGTTTGCGGCACGTCAGTTCCCACGGCGTCACGCCTCCTCCTCCTGTCTCCGCCTCCTCTTCACGGGCTGGCCGGAAAGTACGTACAGCAAAACGATCTTCCTTCCTAGGGTCGCTGCCCGGTGCCTGTGGCACCGCTGTTCGCTCATCCCTCAGGAAGGACACGCACACCGTGCCGAACCCCGTGCGATCGTCACCGGCGAGACGCCGGCGCCTGGGCCGCCTGGCGGCGGCCACCGCGCTACTACTGACCGCCGAGACGGGCATCGCCTTGACCACGCAGGCAGCCGCGGCACCCGTACCCGAGGACACGGCCGCGGCCGAGGTCTCCCCGCCGTCCAAGGCCGAACTGCTCCGGGCCGACATGGAGTGGGCCGCCTCCCACGCCGAGGGCTCCCGGGCCTGGGCGGTGCTGAAGGCCGAGAGCACCGGCGAGAAGGTCACCGTCACCGACGAGACGACCGCCGACTCGATCACGGTCGCCAACCCGGACGGAACGCTCACCACCCACATGACGCCCGGCCCCGAACGGGTCTGGCGGGGCGGCAAGTGGCGCACGGTCGACGCCACGCTGGTCAGGTCCGCCGACGGGTCGGTGAAGGCCAAGGAGCACCCCACCGGGCTGCGCCTGGCCGGCGAGGGCGGCACCGCGCCGGCCTCGCTCGCCGCCGCCCGGAAGGCGGCCCCCCGCGACCTGGTCACCCTGGGCTCAGGGGACGAGAGCGTGACGCTCCAGTGGAAGGGCGGCCTGCCCGAACCGCAGATCGACGGCACCACCGCCCGCTACCCCGAGGCCGTACCCGGCGCGGACCTGGTCGTCGAGGCCACCCGCACCGGCTTCGAGCAGTTCGTGGAGATCCAGGAACGGCCGGAGGGCGCCTACTCCTACACGCTGCCCGTCAAGGCCGAGGGCTTGAAGGCCAGGGCGAACGACGACGGGTCCGTCACCTTCACCGACGCCGGGACCGGAGCGGTACGGGCGACCATGCCCGCCCCGGTCATGTGGGACTCCACCGTCGACCGGACGTCCGGCGAGCACACCAACCGGGCCCGGGTGGACATGGAGGTCGTGGACAAGGGCCAGGGCCGCGTCGACCTCGTCGTCACGCCCGGGGCGGACTTCCTCGCCGACCCGAAGACCCGGTACCCGGTCACGGTCGACCCCTCCACCTCCGCCCTGGCCGCCACGTTCGACACCTACGTGCAGCAGGGCGAGACCGTCGACTGGTCCAACGACGTCGAACTCGACATGGGCAACCCCGGCACCACCAACGCCGACGGCACGCCCCGCACCGCGCGCTCCTTCATCACCTGGAACACCACCCCGATCCAGGACGCGCTGATCACCGACACCAACCTGGCGCTGTGGAACTTCCACTCGGGCAACACCGACTGCTCCGCGCAGAGCTGGACCGTCTGGGACACCACCGCCTCGTCGACGTCCTCTCGGTGGACCAGCCAGCCCACATGGAAGCAGCAGTACCACTCCTCCACGCAGACCCGCGGCAACCCGGACTGCACCGCGACGCAGCCCGACGGCTGGATCAACGCCGACGTCGACACCCTCGTCCAGTCCTGGGCGTCCGCGAAGGTGACCCGCGGCCACATGGGTCTGCGGGCGGCCACCGACGACACCAAGGCCTGGAAGCGCGTCAACTCCGGCAACTCGACCGCCAACCAGCCGAAGCTGTCCGTCACCTACAACTACCGGCCCTCCGACGGGGCCAACCGTCAGGCGGGCGCCCCCTTCAAGTCCTACGCGGGCGTCTGGGCGGTCAACACGACCACACCCACCCTGCGGGACACCTTCACCGACGCCGACGGCGACACGGTGAGCGCCACCTTCCAGGTGTACGACGCCGCCACCAACACCCCGATCACCACCCCCGCCGGTGAGGGCCTGCTGGTCTCCGACTTCGGCGAGCAGGGCAAGCCGGTCTCGGTCACCGTGCCCGCCGGCCAGCTCAAGGACGGCAGGACCTACAAGTTCCGCACCAACGCCTACGACGGCACCCACTACAACCTCAACTGGTCCGCCTGGACCCAGTTCGTCGTCGACACCACCGCCCCCGGCGCACCGGCGAGCATGTCCTCGGCGACCTACCCCGAGAACTGGGGCGGAGGCGGCAAGGATGTCCCGGGCGTCTTCGACGTGGTCACGGGTGAGGCAGACGTCCGCGACGTCCAGTGGCGTCTCGACCCCTACGACGACGACCCGGTGAACCAGGGATGGCAGACGGTGCCCACCACGGCCACCGGCCTGCGTGCCTCGGCGGCGGACACCACCGCCTCCTTCTCCCTGGCGCCCACGGCGGTCGGCAACCACACCCTGCAGACCCGCTCCGTGGACCGTGCGGACAACACCGGCCCGATCAAGGACTACGGGTTCACCGCGGGCAGCCGCGACTACGACCGTGCCCAGGTCGTCGACATCGCGCTTCCCGACCGGGACACCACCGCAACCCAGCCGGCACCCAGCGACCCGCCCCAGCCGTACCCGTACGAGGAGACGCAGCCGCAGACGACGCGGGCCGGCGACCTGTCGATCACCATGACTCCGCTGAAGCAGCGCTCGGCGCGGGGAACCGACAGGGCCGCCCGGGAGCTGTCCGCCGGCGAGATGTCCGCCCGGGCGGACAGCCCGCCCGACCCGGTGGTGAAGCAGGACTGGTGCAAGGCCGAGGTGGGCGCCACCCAGCTGTCCCTGATCACCCGTACCGAGGCGTGCGTGTACTACCGGATGGAACTGGTGTGGAACTCCAAGCTCATCCCGGGCGTCGACCCGGTCACCTACAGCGCGCTGTTCGAGGTCGCCTGGCAGTCCAAGACGGATCCGCACGGGTCCGAGATCAAGACCTGGGTCCAGCTCCAGCAGGTCGAGAACACCTTCCCGGCCGACGAACGGGCGGTGCTGTTCGGTGACGGTCACCCCGAAGCCATGATCGACTCGTTCTGCTTCAGCACCGCGTGCGACGACGGCAGCAAGTCCTCCAAGAACATCGACTTCTACGGTGACCTGTCGTGGGACGGCGGCATGGACGGCAGCACTCCGAACGACGACCACGTCGCCACCGGCAGCGTCACCCACACCTGGAACGGCGACACCAACCAGGCCACCGGTGAGACGGACCGCGCCAGGTCCGTCGAACTGCCGGTCCACCTGCTGATCAGCCCGAAGACGGACATCGACCCGCCTCCGTTCCCCGACGGCACCAAGCGGGAGTGGGAGGACAAGCTGCCCATGCCGCTCAGCCAGTTCGGCTCCCGTGTGCGGTGCGACAAGGTCGCCTCGTACGGTGACCCGGGCTGCGTCCAGAAGCTCTACGTCCCCACCTACAGGTTCAACACCGCCAACTACCCGGCCGCCGCGGCGCACGCCTGGCTCCTGCAGAACAAGTCGGGGATCGCGGGCATGGGGCAGACCCGTGACGACGCCCTGGAGTACATCCCGCCGAAGGGCCGCAACCACCTGGACTACGCCCCGGACATCACCAGCCGGAACGCGATCTGCAGCAGGTACCGCGGGACGCGGAGCACGGACACCGGCTGGGTTCCGCGCAAGGCCTTCGTGCCGCACCGGTGGACGGCCCTGCACCACACCATCCCGATGGTCGACGACGAGGTGAACTGCGACGAGTTCCCGTTCGCCTCGACCTACCAGTCCGCCGGGATGAAGATCCCCGAGGGGAAGAACCCCGCCCCCAACGGCGGCGCGGACTGCCTGCAGACGGTCGCCGCCCGCGCCGACGACGGCAGCACCCACCTGCTCGACGACACCCGTTACGACGCTCCGACGTTCGCCGAGATCTGCGGCCGGTCCTCGATGTCCGGCAAGGTCAACCAGGGTTCCATGAGCCCGTTCGGCGACTTCGCCAGGCAGCTCCGTCTCATCGACGAGGACCGCTACCTCCTCGACCCGGGCAACGCCTGGTTCCGGGGGTGCGACACCTCCCAGGCGAAGCTCGTCTGCACGATGAGCAAGCCCTGATCCCCCGCGCCGACGCGGCGTGAACCGGTGGCGGCCCCCGTCCTCGACGGGGGCCGCCTGCGTGTCAGCCGGGGCCGCCCACGTGTCAGCCGGGCCGTCCGCGTGTCACCGGGGGCCGTCGTGGACGGTCCAGTCCTCCTCCTCCAGCTCATCCGGGTCGCCCCAGGTCAGCGCGCCCACCTCCTCGTCCAGGTGCGGCCACACGTCGGGCAGGTCCTTGCCGTTCGCGTCGCGCAGGCAGCGGCCGGTCTCCAGGGCCGAGGCGATCTCCTCCAGCCACCGCGGCAGGGTGAAGTCCGCCGTGCCGACGTGGTCCAGGGACCCGATGCTCCACGCGGCGATCCGGCCGAACGTGGGCCGCCCCGGGTCGGCGTCCAGGAACAGCCCCGACCAGGTGTCACCCGCGGTCACCGTCAGCGGGAGGTGGGCGAGGTCGTGGCCGCCGCCCTCGGTCGTCGTCCGGGTCCGCCACCCGGCGACCAGCCGGTCGAGCTGGTACCAGGCGTAACAGGGCGGCAGCCAGGCCGCCTTGCGCCACTCCGGGCTGTTGACCAGGGAGCCGTCCGAGGCGTCCTGGAAGTCGTTCGTCCGGGTGCCGGCGGAGCCGTCGTGCAGCAGGTACCAGGCGCGCAGGGCCGGTGGCAGCGGCATCCCGAGGCCGGCCTCGGCGACCGCGATCTGCTCCTCGGTCGCGGCCGGCCTCAGCAGCGCCAGCGATCCGGGCGCGTTCGCGGCCATCCACCTCTCGACACGGCCCCACGCCGCACGGACCCGTGCGGCTTCTTCGTCTCCCACGAGGTCGTCGCTCATCCCGTCAACCTACGGCAGGGCACGGGCCGCCCGCCCCGCCCCTCCCGCCCTCCCCCGCGGACGCCGTCCCTCACACCGCGGCCCGGCCCCCGCTGAGGGCAGCGTTCCTCGCGGGAAACGGGAGGGATGCGGTCGGGAAACACCCGCGCCGCACGCTTCCGGGTATGACGTCGCAACAGCGTGTGGTGGTGATCGGGGCCGGTCCCGCGGGGGTCCGCCTCGCCCGCCGGCTCGGTGAGCTGGGCGTGCCGGTGGTGCTGGTCGGCGAGGAGGAGCACCGGCCGTACAACAGGGTGCTGCTCGCCGAGGTGCTGGCCGGACGGTACGCGCCGGAGGTGATCGAGCTGCCCGCGCCGGCCGGCCTGGTCCGCGCCCGGGCGGTGAAGGTCGACCGGGACGCGCGGCGCGTGTACTGCGACGACGGCCAGGAGCTGGAGTACGGCACCCTCGTGCTGGCCACCGGCTCGAACCCGGTACTGCCGCCGCTGCGCGGCCTGTTCGCCGTCGGCGACCACCAACTGCCGCGCGGAGTGCACGCGTTCCGCACCATGGACGACTGCCTGGGCCTGTCGGCGGCGGTCCGCCCCGGTACCCGCGCGGTGGTGGTGGGCGGCGGGCTGCTGGGCGTCTCGGCGGCCCGGGCGCTGGCCGAGCGCGGAGCGCAGGTGGTGCTGGCGCAGCAGTCGGAGCGGCTGATGGAGCGGCAGCTCGACCCGGGCGCCTCCGCGCTGGTGCGGCGGCACCTGGAAGGGCTGGGCGTCGAGGTCCACACCGAGCTGCGGGTGCGTGACATCCGGGTGGTCGAGGGGGCGGTCCGGTCGGTGGAGATGGCCGACGGGTACGCCCTGGACGCCGACGTGGTGGTCCTGGCCTGCGGGGTCCGCCCCCGTACCGGCCTGGCCCAGGGCGCCGGGCTGGAGGTCCGCAAGGGCGTCGTCGTCGACGACGAGCTGCGCACGAGCGACCCGCGCGTCCGGGCCCTCGGCGACTGCGCCGAGCACGACGGCCACGTGTACGGGCTGGCCACGCCCGCGCTGGAGCAGGCGGAGGTCCTCGCCCGGTCCCTGGCCGGCGACACCGGCGCCCGCTACTCCGGCACCCGCGCCCTCACCCGGCTGACCCTCTTCTCCGACAGCCCCTTCGACCTCGCCGCGTTCGGCGAACCCACCCCGCTCCCGGGGGACGACGTGATCCAGCTCGCCGACGCCACCCGCGGCACCTACCGCAAGGTCGTGGTCCGTGAGGACCGGCTGGTGGGCGGCGTGCTGGTCGGCGAACTCGGCACGATCGGCGCGCTGGCCCGCGCCTGGGAGGGAGCGGAGCCGCTGCCCTCGGCCGGCTCTCCCCTGCTCCACCTGCTCACCAACGACGGAGGCTCCTGATGCCCATGCCCACCACGGACTCCGCCGCGATCCCCTCCGCGGCCGCTTCCACCATCGTCCTCGTCGGCCACGGCATGGTCGGGCAGCGCTTCCTGGAGGCGCTGGCCGAGCGCGGGCTGACCGCGACGCACCGTGTGGTCGTCCTCTGCGAGGA
This sequence comes from Streptomyces sp. NPDC002640, assembly GCF_053592575.1. Classification (NCBI taxonomy): domain Bacteria; kingdom Bacillati; phylum Actinomycetota; class Actinomycetes; order Kitasatosporales; family Streptomycetaceae; genus Streptomyces; species Streptomyces sp. NPDC002640. The sequence continues at coordinate 17,495 of NZ_JBSFVZ010000015.1, forward strand.
GCCCCGCCCGGCCTACGACCGGGTCCACCTCACCTCGTACTTCTCCGGCACCACGCCCGACGAACTCTCCATGACAGACCTGGAGTTCATCGAGCAGCACGGCATCGAGCTGCACCTGGGCGACCCGGCGGAGGCGGTCGACCGCGCGGCCCGCACGGTGACCGCCCGCTCGGGCCTGACCGTCTCCTACGACACGCTCGTCCTCGCCACCGGCTCCTACCCCTTCGTCCCGCCGGTGCCCGGCAAGGACGCGGACGGCTGCTTCGTCTACCGCACCATCGAGGACCTGCTGGCCATCGAGGAGTGGGCGAAGGCGGGGGCCACCACCGGCGCGGTGGTCGGCGGCGGTCTGCTGGGCCTGGAGGCGGCGGGCGCCCTCAAGGGGCTCGGACTCGACGCTCACATCGTGGAGTTCGCGCCGCGGCTGATGCCGGTGCAGGTGGACGACGGCGGTGGCGCGGCCCTGCTGCGCACCATCGAGGAGATGGGCCTGACCGTCCACACCGGCGCCGGCACGCAGGAGGTGCTGACCGGCGAGGACGGCGCGGTCACCGGCATGAAGCTGTCCAACGGCTCGGAACTCGCCGTCGACCTGGTGGTGTTCTCCGCCGGTGTCCGCCCCCGTGACCAGCTCGCCCGTGACTGCGGCCTGCAGGTCGGCGAGCGCGGCGGCATCGCCGTCGACGCGAACTGCCGCACCCTCTCCGACGACCGGATCTTCGCCATCGGCGAGTGCGCGCTGGCCGCCGACGGCCGGGTCTACGGGCTGGTCGCCCCCGGCTACGAGATGGCGCAGACCGCCGCCGCGGTGATCGCCTCGGACGAGGCCGCCGAGTTCACCGGCGCGGACCTGTCCACCAAGCTGAAGCTGCTCGGCGTGGACGTGGCCTCCTTCGGCGACGCGCACGGCGCCGCCGAGGGCTGCCTGGACGTCGTGTACTCCGACTCCCGGTCGGGGCTCTACAAGAAGCTGGTCATCGGCCGGGACGGCACCCTGCTGGGCGGCATCCTGGTCGGCGACGCCGAGGCGTACGGCACCCTCCGGGCGCTCACCGGCTCGGTCCCGCCGGTGTCCCCGGAGAGCCTGGTGCTGCCGGCCGGCGCGGCGGGCGGCGGCGCGCAGCTCGGCCCCTCCGCGCTGCCCGACGAGGCGGTCATCTGCTCCTGCCACAACGTCACCAAGGGCGCGATCCGCGGCGCGGTCACCGACCACCGGTGCGTGACGGTGCCCGAGGTGAAGAAGTGCACCAAGGCCGGCACGGGCTGCGGCTCCTGCGTGAAGGTGCTGGGGCAGCTCGTCGAGGCGGAGCTGGAGGCGAGCGGCGTCGAGGTCGACAAGGGCCTCTGCGGCTGCTTCGCGCAGACCCGCGAGGAGCTGTACGAGATCGTCCTGGCGCTGCGGATCACCTCCTACCGCGACCTGCTGGACCGCCACGGCCGTGAGGAGGCCCGCGGCGGCGACGGCTGCGAGGTCTGCAAGCCGTCCGTCGCCAACATGCTGGCCACCCTGGCCCCGGCGATCGGCGCCGACGGCCATGTCCTGGACGGCGAGCAGGCGGCCCTGCAGGACACCAACGACCACTTCCTGGCCAACCTGCAGAAGAACGGCTCGTACTCGGTCGTCCCCCGCATCCCCGGTGGCGAGATCGCCCCGGAGAAGCTGATCGTGATCGGCGAGATCGCCCGGGACTTCGGTCTCTACACGAAGATCACCGGCGGCCAGCGGATCGACATGTTCGGCGCCCGGGTCGAGCAACTGCCCAGGATCTGGGCGCGGTTGGTGGACGCCGGCTTCGAGTCCGGGCACGCCTACGGCAAGTCGCTGCGGACGGTGAAGTCCTGCGTCGGCTCCACCTGGTGCCGCTACGGCGTGCAGGACTCGGTCCGCATGGCCATCGACCTGGAGCTGCGCTACCGGGGCCTGCGCTCCCCGCACAAGCTGAAGTCCGCGGTGTCCGGCTGCGCCCGGGAGTGCGCGGAGGCCCAGTCGAAGGACTTCGGCGTCATCGCAACGTCCAACGGCTGGAACCTGTACGTCGGCGGCAACGGCGGCGCCACCCCGCGCCACGCGGACCTGCTGGCCCAGGACCTCTCCGACGCGGAACTGGTTCGGCTGATCGACCGGTTCCTGATGTTCTACATCCGCACCGCCGACCGCCTGGAGCGGACCTCGGTGTGGCTGGACCGGATCCCCGGCGGCCTGGACCACGTCCGCGACGTGGTCGTCCACGACTCGCTCGGCATCTGCGACGAGCTGGAGCGGCTGATGGCCGCGCACGTGGCGCACTACCGCGACGAGTGGGCGGCGGTGCTGGAGGACCCCGAGAAGCTCGAGCGCTTCGTCTCGTTCGTCAACGCCCCCGAGACCCCCGACCCGATGGTCGCGTTCGTCCCCGAGCGCGGCCAGATCAAGCCGGACCTGCCGCTGCTCCAGATCGGCGTCGCCGGCACCCGAGAGATGGAAGGGACCGCATCCCGATGACGATGACGCCCACCGCCGTCGCCCCCACCGCCACCGCCACCGCCGACGCGCCCGCGCCCGCGAGCGCGAGCGCCACCGCCGGCACTCTGGTCCGCGCGGTCGTCCAGGTCAGGGCCGGCGAGGACTGGCTGCCCGTCTGCGCCGTGGACCGCCTGGTCCCCGGCCGCGGGGTGGCCGCCCTGCTCCCCGACGGCCGCCAGGCCGCCGTCTTCCTGGACCGCGCGGGCCGCCTGCACGCCGTCGACAACCGCGACCCCTTCACCGGCGCGGCCGTCCTCTCCCGCGGCCTCCTCGGCAGCCGCGGGGGCCACCCGTTCGTGGCCTCCCCCCTGCTGAAGCAGCGCTTCGACCTCGCCACGGGGCAGTGCCTCGACGACGACGCGGTCCGCATCGCGACCTTCGAGGTCCGCGCGGCCTAGCGTCTGCCTCCCCTCCCACCAGGCGGGCGCGCGCCCGAAGGACAGCCGCGCGCCCGCCTTGTCCGGCGCGATGCCGATCGCGACCACACCGCACTTCGCCGCCGCCCTGCGCGAGGCGGCGTCGACCCGGTAACCGAGGTGCGCGCTGCGGGAAGCCCGCGCCATGGCGACGGCGGGGCCGCTCCCGACGGCCACGGGGCGCCCGGGGAGCAGCCGAAGTGCCTCGTGTACCGGATCACCGTCCGATGAGGACGGCTCGACCAGCGGTGCGGGGCGGATGCGTGTGGGTGGGGCGTCAGGCCAGGTCGGTCCGGTACCGGTACGAGATCGGCGTGAGATCCGGCTGGTCTATCTCCCACGGCGATGTGCAGTGCAGTACGCCCCCTTCCGCCGTCACGCCTTCGCCGGAACGGTCCAGCCGTATCGAGTGCACGATGACCAGCGCGTTGTGTGGAGCGAACTTCCGCTGCACCTCGACCTCCGCCCTCGTGAGCACGACGGCCTGGCCGAGTGAGGTCGTACCCTTCACCTCGACGTGCAGCACCTCGTCTCCCCTGCTCAGATGCAGGTCGTACGGCCGGTTCGCGCCGACGTCCTCCACCTTCCAGCCCTGCGCCTCGAAGTACTCCGTGGCCATGTCGACGCTGCGCCGCTCGATCAACCGCCGCTCGACCGAGGACAGCAGGAACCCTTGGCCACTGCGCGTGGCCGCCGTCGGCCGGGACCGGAGCCGGGACCGGGATGCGGGGATGTTCCGTCCGGCGGCCCGGTCCGCGGACACCTCCGCGTCCAGCACCTCGGGGATCGGGTCGCCGGGGATGTAGGTCGCCTCGCTCTCCGCCGCGTAGATCCGGCGAAGCAACCCGGACATGAAGAGCAGGTCGTCGACGAAGGCGTCCATAGCCGGCAGCGCGTCCCGCCGGTACTCAAGGGCGACGACCACGCCGAGCTCGTACGACCGCCCCAACTTCTTGGCCCCGAGATCGATCCGTCGCAGCAGCCCCGTCCGGCCCCGGCCCTCCTCACCTATGTGCGGGTGGGCCCAGTCCACCCTGGCAGCGAGCGCTGCGGGGCTGCGGGACCGCAGCTCGGATCCGGTCCACCAGGTGGTGCCTTGCATGAGCGCGAGGTAGGCCCGCTCCCCTCCTGCGGCGAACAGCAGGACGACGTACCAGCCGTCCATCGCGCTCGGCGACCGCTCCAGGTCGCACACCCGAACCCATGGCACCAGGCTCATACGGCCCGCACCGCCCGAGCCCTCGATCCGCACCCGCTCGTCCGCCACGCCAAGCGCCGCGGCTATCGCCGCGCGATGCGGTTCGAGGGCGTCAGGTATCTCCTTCCGCACGATCAGGCCACGGCGCTCCATCTCGGGAGTCACCTGCCAGGTGTAAGCAGGCTGTAGATCCATCACTTGAGCAAGGAAGTCGTACATCACCGCAGGGTAGCGACGGGCATCTACAACAGGGGCGCGAACCACGGGCTTTGGCGCTCCGTCGCTGCCGTCGATCTCCGGCGCGCGTGCACATGCGCAAAGCACACAGGGAGGTCGGCCGTCACCAGTACAGTTGAGCTCGGCTTCGGACGAGACCGCGTTCACGAGACGTGCATTCCCTGCGGCACTCCGCAGGCCGGCAGGGGGATCGGGGCATGCGCCGCCCCACGTTCCACGGAGGGGACCATGGTTCGAGTTCGAGGAACTTTCGAGTATCCCGACGACCTGACGCCGGGTCGGAGCAAGAACGGCGGGATGAACCACAATTGCTACAAGGATGGGCGCCTGGTAACGCAGGGAGCTTTCTTTCCCGACGAGGACGACAACGGAGAGGACGCACCCATCGAGGAACCGGTGTGGTCTTCTCAGCCGTTCGACTGCGGTTGTGAACACGAGGAAGGCACACGGGCCAAAGAGCGTTTGGACGTCGAGGAGATACTCGAGGCCGTGGTGATCCTCGTCAAGGCCGCGAACTGGGCCGCGCCGTTTGTCAGGAGCTTCTGGAACAACCAGGCCCTTCCGCTCGCCAGGCTTGTCCGCGAGAAATTCGCCCGGTCCCGCGAGGACGAGAGCGGGCGCGCGTCCACCGAAGCCACCGTCGCCGCCGAAGCCACACCGTCCAATGCGCCGCAGGAAGCGACTGCCGACCCCGAGGAAAACGGAGTCAGCATGAGCAGTGAAGAAGCCGCGGCGCGGCTCTACGCGGCAATCAAAGCCAAGCTGTTCAGCGATGAACAGGTGCGGATCCTTCGCAACGCGCGGATCGAGGACGGAGCCGCACCCTCGGAGTTGCGCCAAGCGCCGACCCTTACGTCTGAGCAAGTCGAAGAGGCCGTGAGGGCGGCGTTGGAAGAGAATCGCCCCTTGCTCGCCAGAGACACGGTCGCCGAACTCGAGAAGTACATTTCCCGGCTGCCCGTCACCAGCGGGCCGCGGGCCATCGAGAAATGACCGCAGGGGCCCATCAAGGCACCGCACGTGCATCCGGCCCCGCCGCAGCTCGAAACCACGCGGTATCCGACGGCTGCGGCGGCCAGGATCCTCCGGTCACCGCGCTGTGATCACGACATGCGAGGACGGGGGTCGCATCCGACCGCATCCAGCGGGATTCCTTCCGCGTCCCGCACGGGGCGCGTAGCGTTCGCCCGCCGTCTCGTGCCAGGAGGACACATGCAACGCGGTGAGGTCTGGTGGGTCGACTTCGACGAGCGACGCCCGGTCGTGCTGCTCTCGGACGAGGAGTCGTCCGGGTTCCGGGCGATGCAGGTCGTCGCGCCAGCGGGCGTCGACGTCAGCGGCCTGGGCGTGGAAGTGGCCGTGGGAGCCTCGGAGGGGCTGCCCTTCGAGGGCGTGCTGCGGGTGGCGTTCCCGCGTCCCGGCCTTACTCCGTGCACGTGGCTGACCACCCTGACCCGGGACGCCCTGATCGAGCGGGCGGGCGTGTTGTCCTCCGAGAAGCTCGGTGAGGTCGGCGAGGCCCTCCGTGCCGCCGGGCGGCGGAGGGAGTGGACCCCGTCGGCGGCGGCCAGGATCCGCGAGATCAAGGACGCCCGCCGTCTCCCCGGACTCGAGTAGCGGACGTGTCGTAGGAGACCCCCGTCAGCCGCTCCGACTCCGCCCACAGGCGGGCCGAGGCGCGGTCGTCGAGGGTCCAGGGGGCGCGCCAGGACGGGGCGGGGGCGCCGCGCCACATGAGGAAGGACGGGCCGGTGAAGGAGTCGGGGCGGACACCGGGGGCGGTGGCGGCGTACAGGGTGGGGAGGGCGCCCGCCTCGGCGGACTGGGCGACGGCGCGGTCGGCGAGGCGCAGCAGCCGCCGCAGGGTGTGCCGGCCCTCCATGGCGGGCCCGGCGGCGGTGAGGTTGGTGGCGGAGTAGCCGGGGTGGGCCGCCGCGGCGATGACGTCGGAGCCGGCCGCGGCGAGGCGGCGGGCCAGCTCGTGGGTGAAGAGCAGGTTCGCGGTCTTGGAGCGCCCGTAGGCGATCCACCGCCGGTAGCCGCGTTCGCCGTTGAGGTCGTGGATGTCCAGGTTGGCCAGCGCGTGCAGGAAACTGGAGACGGTGACGACGCGGGCGCCCGGGGTCGCGAGGAGGCGCGGCAGCAGCAGGCCGGTGAGGGCGAAGTGGCCGAGGTGGTTGACGCCGAACTGCGTCTCGAAGCCGTCGGCGGTGGTGCGGTGGGGCAGCGCCATGACACCGGCGTTGTTGACCAGCAGGTCGAGCCGGTCGTGCGGCAGGGCGTCGGCGAACGCGCGGACCGAGGAGAGGTCGGCCAGGTCCAGGCGGGCCACCTCCACCCGCGCGGCGGGGACCTCGGCGCGGATCCGCCCGGTGGCCTCCTCCCCCTTCGCCACGTCGCGGCAGGCGAGCACCACCTCGGCCCCGCGCCGCGCCAGCTCCAGCGCGGTGACCAGCCCGAGCCCTCCGTTGGCTCCGGTCACGACGGCGACACGGCCGCTCTGGTCGGGGATGTGCGACGCGGTCCAACGGGTCATCTGCGGGCGCCCTCTCACACTCGAACGGCTCCGGCCCCGGCCTCACTCCCGGCACCGGCACCGGCACTGGTTCCGGTTACGGCACCCCCACGGTACGCATGAGCCCCACCGGACGCCGAAGCCCCCACCGGCCCCGTCCCCACCGGAACCGCGCGCCGCGTCGCCCTCACTCGGCGGTGCCCGGAGCCGCGGCCCATTCGGTGGGCTGACCGGTGATCTTGGCGATCGTGTCGTAGTCGCCGTCGTAGTGCAGCACGACGGCGCCGTGCCGTTCCGCCACGGCGGCGATCAACAGGTCCGCCATGGACAGGGCCCTGTGGTGGCCCTGGGTGACCGCGGTCCCCTGCACCTCCAGGGCGCGCTCCCAGACCTCGTCGGGGGTGCTGAGCAGGTCGAAGCCCCGCAGCCAGGTGCGCAGCCGGGTCGCCTCGGCGGCGTTGCGCGCCGAGTACAGGACCTCCATCTCGACCGCCCCGCAGACGGCCAGCAACCCCCGTTCGTGCAAGGGCTTCACGGTCGCGCGCACGGCAGGCCTGCCGTACCTGGCCAGCGCGGACTTGTCGATGAGGAACCTCGGTGTCATGCGGCGCCCCGCTCGGCCTTCCCCGCCGGTCCGGTGGCGGCCTCGCGGCTGTCGTGGGTGAGGTCGACGTCGCCCCTGTCGAGGGCGTCGAAGAACTCCTGCCGCAGCCGGTACTTCACGGCCTCCTCCATCGCCGCGCGTACTGCCGCCGCCTTGGTCTTCGTCCCGTAGAGGCGCATGGCCTCGGTGACGATGTCGTCGTCCAGATCGATCACAGTACGAGCCATACCGAAAACGATACCGTTCTGACCACCCGATCCGATATCGATTCACCCGATGGGGGACAAGAGCACGTCACCACCGGAATCTCGGCGAGCTCGTCGTCCTCGCCTACCCAGGCCGGGCCGGGCGCGCCGGGGCGCGGAGCCGCGGGTGGTGCGCGTCATGGGGCGTACATGAGGTGTTCACGACAGGTTAGGGCCCGGGTACGGCACCGGCTCCTACGCTCCCCTGCGGCACGAGGCAGAACACCCCCACCGCCGTCCGGCGGCGGGCAGCGTACCCCTCACCCCTGGAGTGAACGTGGAACGTCGCAACCTCCTGCGCGCCGCTGTTCTCGGCGGCACCGCCGCCGCGTTCGGCGGGACCCTGTGGCGCGGCGCGGCCTACGCCGCCCCCGCGCAGCCCGGCACCGGCCCGTACGGCGCCCTCGGCTCCGCGGACGCGAACGGGATCCGGCTGCCCTCCGGCTTCACCAGCCGGGTGATCGCCCGCTCGCGGCAGAAGGTCTCCGGCACCGACTACACCTGGCACGACGCCCCCGACGGCGGCGCCTGCTACGCGGACGGCACGGGCTGGATCTACGTCTCCAACTCGGAGATCAGCTCCACGGGCGGCGCCGGCGCGGTGAAGTTCAACTCCTCGGGCACCGTGACGGGCGCGTACCGCATCCTCTCCAACACCAACGTCAACTGCGCGGGCGGCAAGACGCCGTGGAACACCTGGCTGTCCTGCGAGGAGGTGGACCGGGGGTACGTGTACGAGACGGACCCGTGGGGCGTGAAGGCGGCGGTGCGGCGCGACGCGATGGGGCGCTTCAAGCACGAGGCCGCCGCCTGCGACCCGGTCCGCCAGGTGATCTACCTGACCGAGGACGTCACCGACGGCGCGTTCTACCGCTTCCGTCCGACGACCTGGGGCGATCTGTCCTCCGGGACCCTGGAGGTCATGATCGGGTCCTCCGCGACCAGCGGCTCGGTCACCTGGGCCCGGGTGCCGGACCCGTCCGGCGCGACGGCCACCCGCAACCAGGTCTCCGGTACCAAGCGCTTCAACGGCGGCGAGGGCTGCTACTACGCGAACGGCACCTGCTGGTTCACCACCAAGGGCGACAACCGGGTGTGGGCCTACGACGCGGCGGCGTCGACCGTCTCGCTGGCCTACGACGACTCGCTGGTCACCTCCGGGACCGCCCCGCTGACCGGCGTGGACAACGTCACCGGCACCGCCTCGGGCGACCTGTACGTCGCGGAGGACGGCGGGAACATGGAGATCTGCGTGATCACGCCGCAGGGGGTGGTCGCGCCGTTCCTGCGGATCGGGGGCCAGTCCGGCTCGGAGATCACCGGCCCCGCCTTCTCCCCCGACGGCCGCCGCCTCTACTTCTCCAGCCAGCGCGGCACCAGCGGCTCCTCCTCCGGCGGCATCACCTACGAGGTCACGGGCCCCTTCCGCGCCTGACCCGGCCCCCGGCCCGCCCGCCGGTCCCACCGCGACGCCTGAGGGCCCGGAACCGCACGGCGGTTGCGGGCCCCCGGAACTCGCACGGACATCGGGCCGTTTCCCCTGCTGCATCCCAAGTCACGTGCCTACCATGCGCGTTGACAGGAGATCGTTCGCGGGACAGGAGAACAGCGCATGGCCGACACCTTCACCTCCAGCGGTTCGGTACCGGAGATCAACACCTCGGTGCCGCATTCGGCCCGGATGTGGAACTACTGGCTGGGTGGCAAGGACAACTACCCGGTGGACCAGCGGGCCGCCGAGCAGTTCCAGGCGGCGTTCCCGCAGATCGCCGAGAACGCCCGCTCCTTCCGCGCCTTCCTGCGCCGCGGTGTCACCTACCTCGCCGCGGACGCCGGCATCCGCCAGTTCCTCGACGTCGGCACCGGCCTGCCCACCGTCGACAACACGCACGAGCTCGCCCAGCGGGTGGCTCCCGAGTGCCGCATCGTCTACGTGGACAACGACCCGCTCGTCCTCACCCACGCCCGGGCCCTGCTCGTCGGCACCCCCGAGGGCGCCACCGACTACCTGCACGCCGACCTCCACGCCCCCGAGGCCATACTGGACGCGGCGCGCGGGACCCTCGACTTCGACAAGCCCGTCGCGGTCGTCCTCAGCGGCATCCTGGGGCACGTCATGGACGACGACCTGGCCCGCGACCTGGTGCGCCGCCTCCTCGCCCCGCTCGCCTCCGGCAGCCACGTCCTCATCTGCGACGGCACCGACACCAACGAGGTGCTCCGCGCCGCCCAGGAGGAGCACAACGACCGGGGCGCGGTCCAGTACCGTCTCCGCAGCCCCGAGATGTTCGCCTCGCTCTTCGACGGCCTGGACCTCGTCGACCCCGGGGTCGTCCCCTGCACCCGGTGGCGCCCCGAGCCGGGAGCGCCGGCCCCGCACGTCGACTCGTACGGAGCCGTCGGACGCAAGCCGTAGGGCGCCGCCGTCGGCGCGCGCGGCCGTCGAGCCCAGGCGCCGCGCCCGGCCCGGCGGTGTGCCCGGCCCGGCGGTGTGCCCGGCCAGGAACCGCGCGCCGACGGACACGAGCCGCAGGGCGCGAGCCGTCGGACACGAGCCGCAGGGCGCGACGCAAAGCCCGGACGCCGGGCACCCGACCCGGAGACGCACACAGCCGGGGACCACGCCCAGCCAGGAGCCACGCCCCGCCGGGCAGCCCGCCGAGCGCCGCACCCGCGCCGGGAGGCGTGTCGCGCGGGAGGCGTGTCGCGCGGGAGGCGCGCGGAAAGCGGAAAAAGGGAAGAGGCGGCACCCCCGCACATGGGGTGCCGCCTCCGCGGTTCGCCAGGGGCCGTGATGGCGCCGGCCGGATGAGGGTCACGGAACGGTGACCGGCTCCGGCCCCGTGGCGGGACCGGTCCGGCGGGGGCACATCCCCGCCGCACCGGGAGTCGGACCGGAGTGACCGGGGTCAGCGGAAGTCGCTGCCCTCGGACTCCGTGGCCGCGCGGCCCGCCTCCAGGCGCGCCACCGGGATCCGGAACGGCGAGCAGGAGACGTAGTCGAGGCCGACCTCGTGGAAGAAGTGGACCGAGTCCGGGTCGCCCCCGTGCTCGCCGCAGACGCCGAGCTTGATGCCGGGGCGGGTGGCCCGGCCGCGCTCGACACCGGTGCGGACCAGCTCGCCCACGCCGTCGCGGTCGATGGTCTCGAACGGGCTGACGCCGAAGATGCCCTTCTCCAGGTACTGGGAGAAGAAGGAGGCCTCGACGTCGTCGCGGCTGAAGCCCCAGGTGGTCTGGGTCAGGTCGTTGGTGCCGAAGGAGAAGAACTCCGCGGCCTCGGCGATCTGGCCGGCCGTCACCGCGGCGCGGGGCAGCTCGATCATGGTGCCGATGGCGATGTCGAGCTCGGCGCCGGAGGCCGCCTGGACCTCGCGGATGACCTGCTCGGCCTCCTCGCGGACGATCTCCAGCTCCTGGACGGTGCCGACCAGCGGGATCATGATCTCCGCGTGCGGGTCGCCGCCCGCCGCCCTGCGCTCGGCCGCGGCCTCCGCGATGGCGCGGACCTGCATGATGAACAGGCCGGGGATGACCAGGCCGAGGCGCACGCCGCGCAGGCCGAGCATCGGGTTCTGCTCGTGCAGGCGCTGCACGCAGTGGACCAGGCGCTGCGAGTCGGAGACGTCCTCGCCCTTGGCCTCGGCGACGGCGATCCGCACCGAGAGCTCGGTGAGGTCCGGCAGGAACTCGTGCAGCGGCGGGTCGATGAGGCGGACGGTGACCGGAAGGCCGTCCATCGCCTCGAAGAGCTCGACGAAGTCGCCCTTCTGCAGCGGCTGGAGCTGCGCGAGGGCCTCCTCCTGCTCCTGCGTGTTCTCGGCGAGGATCAGCCGCTCGACGAGCTCGCGGCGGTCGCCGAGGAACATGTGCTCGGTGCGGCACAGGCCGATGCCCTGGGCGCCGAAGCGGCGGGCGCGGGCGGCGTCCTCGGCGTTGTCGGCATTGGCGCGGACCTTGAGGCGGCGCTCGCCGTCGGCGAAGGTCATGATCCGGTGGACGGCCTTGACCAGCTCGTCGGCGTCCTGGGCGGCCGGGTCGGCCTTGCCCTCGAAGTACTCGACGACCGGCGACGGTACGACGGGTACCTCGCCGAGGTAGACCTTGCCGCTGGAGCCGTCGATGGAGATGACGTCGCCCTCGGCGACCACGCCGCCGCCGGGCACGGTCATCTTCCGCGCCTTGACGTCGACCTCGAGCTCCTCGGCGCCGCAGACGCAGGTCTTGCCCATGCCGCGGGCGACGACGGCGGCGTGCGAGGTCTTGCCGCCGCGGGAGGTCAGGATGCCCTCGGCGGCGATCATGCCGTCGAGGTCGTCGGGGTTGGTCTCGCGGCGGACCAGGATGACCTTCTCGCCGCGGGCGGCCCACTCGACGGCGGTCTTCGAGGAGAAGACGGCCTTGCCGACCGCCGCGCCCGGGGAGGCGGCGATGCCCTTGCCGGCCTGCTCCACCTGGGCGTCGGTGTCGAAGCGGGGGAACATCAGCTGGGCGAGCTGGGCGCCGGTGACGCGCTGCAGCGCCTCGGCCTCGTCGATCAGGCCCTGGTCGACGAGCTGCGTGGCGATGCGGAAGGCGGCGCCGGCGGTGCGCTTGCCGACGCGGGTCTGCAGCATCCAGAGCTTGCCGCGCTCGATGGTGAACTCGATGTCGCAGAGATCGCGGTAGTGGTTCTCCAGCGTCTCCATGATGTCCATGAGCTGGTCGTACGACGTCTTGTCGATCGACTCGAGCTCGGCGAGCGGCACGGTGTTGCGGATGCCGGCCACGACGTCCTCACCCTGCGCGTTCTGCAGGTAGTCGCCGTACACGCCCTGGTGTCCGGAGGCGGGGTCACGGGTGAACGCGACGCCGGTGCCGGAGTCGTCGCCGAGGTTGCCGAAGACCATGGAGCAGACGTTGACGGCGGTGCCCAGGTCGCCGGGGATGCGCTCCTGGCGGCGGTAGAGCTTGGCGCGGTCGGTGTTCCAGGAGTCGAAGACCGCCTTGATGGCGAGGTCCATCTGCTCGCGCGGGTCCTGCGGGAAGTCCCGGCCGGCCTCGGCCCGGACGATCTCCTTGAACCGGGCGACGAGCGCCTTCAGGTCGTCCGCGTCGAGGTCGGTGTCGACGGTGACGCCCTTGGCCTCCTTGGCCTCCTCGAGGGCGTCCTCGAAGAGGTCGCCCTCCACGCCGAGCACCGTCTTGCCGAACATCTGGATGAGGCGGCGGTAGGAGTCCCAGGCGAACCGCTCGTTTCCGGCCTGGTGGGCGAGGCCCTCGACGGAGGCGTCGGAGAGACCGATGTTGAGGACGGTGTCCATCATGCCCGGCATGGAGAACTTGGCGCCGGAGCGGACCGAGACCAGGAGAGGGTTGTCGGCCTGGCCGAGCTTCTTGCCCATCCGGTCCTCGAGGGCGTCGAGGTGCGCACTCACCTCGTCACGCAGTGCCACCGGCTCCCGGCCGCTCTCCAGGTAGACCTTGCAGGCCTCCGTGGTGATGGTGAAGCCGGGAGGCACCGGAAGACCGAGATTGGTCATCTCCGCGAGGTTCGCACCCTTGCCACCGAGGAGGTCCTTGAGGTCCTTGTTCCCCTCGGTGAAGTCGTAGACGAACTTCACCTTCTCAACGCGCGCACCGGAGTGGTGGGACTCGCTGCGGTCTTTGTTTACCAACACGGTTCTCGACTCCTCGAGGACGCGATGACTGCCCTGACGCCGAGGAACATACCCAGATCCAGGGGGTTCGGGTACGTCCGGGTTGGCGCCGCCGGCCCCCGAAGGGGGTCGGCGGGTTGATCGCCAAGTCAAGACTTGGCAAGCAATCCCGGCATTATGTGTTCAACTCTTGAACGGACACACCCGAAGAGAGCGGGGAGGGTGCTCAGATGAGCGGAGTTGTAGCTCGTCTGAATTTGACCGATGAACGATCATCCGATGGCACCGAGTGCCACGGCTTGATGAAGTGCAGCCAGCGCCTTTTCGCTCATCTGAGCGGATGATCTATCAAGGGTGGCGAGAATCACGCCCCGACGAGGGGGTGGATGTCACCATCCGGACGCCTGGTGGACATGTGGCGCCGCCTGCGCACATGAGCGCGGCACCCCTCGCACGCGTCACCCGGCCCCCCGCCCCGGCACCCCGCCCGGGGCCCCGCCCGAGGCCCCGGAGGGGAACAGTTCCGGACAACTCTCGACGGCAGGCGGCCCGCCCACCCCGCGACGGGCCCGGACGCGGCGCGGCGCCCCCGCGCCCACCCCGTCCGCCCGTGAAGGGCCGGTCACGCCGCGCAGTGCGCCGCGTCTCACAGCCCGCCCGGCCGGGCCGGGTCGTCGCAGGTCAGCCGCGAGGGCGCCGCCGCCCGGGGCCGTCCGGGGCATCGGGCGGAACACGCGGTCCCTTGTCTTTTGTGAAATGCCGATTACATGATGGTTTCGCGTGCTTAATAGACGTACTTCTTGGCAGACCTGACGGTATGTGTGGTCCGCGTCACGTCTGCCGTTCCCTGTGACCCCCGTTGGAGAGAACCCCGTGGACACCCCTGCAGCCGCCACCGACGCCGGCGGCCACGCCCGGCCGACGGAGACCGCGGACCAGCCCGCGGAGCCTGCGGATCCCGTCCACCTCCTGCCCTCCACGGCCCGGGAGCCCGAGCGGCTCCCCGCGCTCCCCGACGTGCCCGAGGTGCCCTCCGCTCCCGGCATCGCCCACGACCCCGCCACGCTCGCCGGCTCCCTGCACGCCCGGGCCTGCCTGGTGCTGGACGAGAACTGGCAGGGCGCGTCCACCGTGCCGTCCCGCTCGCTCTACCCCCACCAGTGGTCGTGGGACTCCGCGTTCATCGCGATCGGTCTGCGCCACCTCTCCGCGCTGCGCGCCCAGACGGAGCTGCTGACCCTCTTCTCCGCGCAGTGGGACGACGGCCGGATCCCGCACATCGTCTTCAACCCCGCGGTGCCGCACGACGCGTACTTCCCGAGCCCCGACTTCTGGCGCTCCCGGACGGACGGCCGCCCCTCCGGCGCGCCGCCGGTCGTCCAGACGTCGGGCATCGTCCAGCCCCCGGTGCACGCGCTGGCCGTGTGGCTGACGCACCGGGCGGACCCCGGCCTGTCCCGGACCAACGGCTTCCTGCGCCGCGCCTACCCGCACCTGGTGTCCTGGCACAACTACCTGCTGCGCCACCGCGACCTGGGCGGCGGCGGCCTGGTGAGCGTGGTGCACCCCTGGGAGCAGGGCATGGACAACAGCCCCTGCTGGGACCCGCCGCTCTCCCGGGTGACCCCCGCCCCGGCGGGGTCGTTCACCCGCGCCGACCTCGCGCACGGCGCCCCCGAGGACCGGCCCACCGACCTGGACTACGGCCGGTACGTCAAGCTGGCCATGGACTACCGGGACCGCGGCTACGTCGACGGCCGCGGCGAGTTCGCCGTGGAGGACCCGGCGTTCAACGCGCTGCTGATCGCCTCCGAGCACTCCCTGGGCCTGATCGAGGCCGAGCTCGGCATCCGGGCCACGGCCCGTCACGTCCGGGCCGCGCGGCTCACCCGGGCCCTGGTCGACCGGCTGTGGAGCGAGGAGCACGGCGCCTTCCTCTGCCGCGACGTCCTCGTCGACGAGCTGATCGAGGAGCACGGTGTCGCCCAGCTGATCCCGCTGATCCTGCCCACCCTGGACGAGGAGGTCGCCGGAGCGCTGGTGGAGACGCTCCGCGGGCCGCGGTTCGGGCTCGGCACGACCACCCGGCTGGTGCCCAGCTACGACCTGACCGGCGCCTGCTTCGACCCGCACCGCTACTGGCGCGGCCCCGCCTGGTTCAACGTCGGCTGGCTGGTGGAGCGCGGCCTGCGGACGCACGGCCGCACCGGGCTCGCCGCCCGCCTGCGCGACGCACTGATCGAGGCGGCGGGTTCCTCGGACTTCGCCGAGTACGTCGACCCGTACACCACCGAGGCCTGCGGCGCCCGGGAGTTCTCCTGGACCGCCGCGCTCACCCTCGACCTCCTGCACCGCTCGGAGGAGGCGTTCGACGACCAGTCCCGCGCCGTCCGCGCGGCCGCGGGCACCGCCACCGCCGCAGCCGGGACCACCGCCACAACCGCAGCCGCCACCACGGCCCCGGCCACCGGCTGACGACCACCGCCCTTTCGACGGGACAGAGGGGGAGTTCGCGGACGAGGTCCGGGGCGGGAGGGGCGCCGACCGGTCACGAACCGGTCCCGTCCGCTCTCTTGACGCCGACGCGTCGATCTCGCTTGGATGGCGGGCGCATGACACTGGGAGCGCTCCCACACCTCACGCCCTCCCTGGTACCTCTCTTCCCGTCCCCACACGATTGCGAGAGCCGATCCGTGCGTCCCCTTCCGAAGGCCCGATCCTTCCTCGCCGCCGCGGCCGTCGCGGCCGCACTCGCAGGCCTGTCCGTCACGCCGTCCGCCGCGCAGAGCGAGCCGTCCTCCGGCCACTTATCCACCGCGTCCGCCGCCGGGTCCCCGGGGCGCACGCTCGCCCCGGGCACCAAGTTCTACATCGAGGGGAACAGCAAGGCCTTCGCCCAGGCCATCACCGACCGCAAGGCGGGTGACACGGCGAACGCCAAGCTGATGGACGCGATGGCGTCGTACCCGGTCGCGCAGTGGTTCACCGGCTCCACCACCCTGAAGCAGACGACCGACTCGATGGCCCTGCTGCAGTCCAAGGCCGCACCGCAGCAGCGGGTCCCGGTCACCGTCGCCTACAACGTGCCGGGGCGCGACTGCTCGCAGTACTCGGGCGGCGGCGCCTCCAACAGCGCGGAGTACGCCGCCTGGGTCGACGCCCTGGCCAAGGGCATCGGCGACCGGAAGACCGTGGTCCTCCTGGAGCCCGACGGGCTCGCCCTCTCCCCCGCCTTCTGCGGCGGCACCGCCGAGCAGCAGGCCACCCGGCTCCAGGAGATCAACGACGCCGTCGACCGGCTGGCGCAGCAGCCCGGCGCGGTCGTCTACCTGGACGCGGGCCACAGCTCCTGGCACGCCGTCGGCGAGATGGCCGAACTCCTCATCGACGGCGGGATATCCCGGGCGCAGGGCTTCTTCCTCAACGTCTCCAACTACCGCACCGACGGCGAACTGATCCGCTACGGCACGCAGGTCGCGAAGTGCGTCTGGTACCTGCGGAACACCGAGGGCTCCGCACCGGGCGACTGCCCCAACCAGTGGTGGCCCGCGGCCGACGCGGACGCCTGGTACGCCTCGCACGTGCCGGCCGACGCCGAACTGACGCACTTCGTGATCGACACCAGCCGCAACGGCAAGGGCCCGTGGACGCCGACCGTGTCCTACCCGGACCCGCAGGAGTGGTGCAACCCGCCCGGCCGCGGCCTCGGCGTCCGGCCCACCAGCCAGACCGGTGTGCCGCTGCTGGACGCCTACCTGTGGATCAAGGTCCCCGGTGAGTCCGACGGCAGCTGCACCCGCGGCACGGCGGGCCCCGAGGACCCGGAGTACGGGATCGTCGACCCGGCCGCCGGCGCGTGGTGGCCCGACCAGGCCCACACCCTGGCGGCCAACGCGGTCCCCGCGCTGAGGTTCAACACCGACTGGTAGGCCCCACGGCGCGGCGCCCGGTCGACGGACCGGGCGCCGTTCCGGCAGGGCGGGCGGCAGGCGTCAGCCGCCGGAGGTCTCCAGCTCCGCGTCCGCCGCCACGCCCGAGCAGTCGTACGGGTCCTCCAGCCAGCCGTCCGGCAGGGCCACCCGGTTGTTGCCGGAGGTCCGGCCGCGCGGGCCGTCGGCGCCGGCCGGCCAGGGCTGGTCGAGGTCCAGCTCGTCCAGCCCGGCGCGCAGGGCGTCGAGCGACGAGGTGATCGCCAGGCGCTTGCGCATCTCGGATCCGACCGCGAAGCCCTTGAGGTACCAGGCGACGTGCTTGCGGAAGTCGATCACGCCGCGGGCCTCGTCGCCGATCCACTCGCCGAGCAGCGTGGCGTGCCGCACCATCGCGTCGGCGACCTCGCGCAGCGTGGGGGCGACCCGGTCCTCGCGGCCCTCGAAGGCGGCGACCAGGTCGGCGAAGAGCCACGGGCGGCCCAGGCAGCCGCGGCCGACGACCACGCCGTCGCAGCCGGTCTCGCGGACCATGCGCAGGGCGTCCTCGGCGCACCAGATGTCGCCGTTGCCCAGCACCGGGATCTCCGGCACGTGCTCCTTGAGGCGCGCGATGGCGTCCCAGTCGGCGGTGCCGCCGTAGTGCTGCGCGGTGGTGCGGCCGTGCAGGGCGATGGCGGTGACGCCCTCCTCGACGGCGATCCGGCCGGCGTCCAGGTAGGTGAGGTGGTCGTCGTCGATGCCCTTGCGCATCTTCATGGTGACCGGCAGCGCCCCGGCCTCGGAGACCGCCTCGCGCAGGATGGACCGGAGCAGGTTCCGCTTGTACGGCAGCGCGGAGCCGCCGCCCTTGCGGGTGACCTTGGGCACCGGGCAGCCGAAGTTCAGGTCAATGTGGTCGGCGAGGTCCTCGTCGACGATCATGCGCACGGCCTTGCCGACGGTCACCGGGTCGACGCCGTACAGCTGGATCGACCGCGGCTTCTCGCTCGCGTCGAAGTGGATCAGCTGCATGGTCTTCTCGTTGCGCTCGACCAGCGCCCGCGTGGTGATCATCTCGCTGACGAACAGGCCCTTGCCGCCGCTGAACTCCCGGCACAGGGTGCGGAAGGGCGCGTTGGTGATGCCGGCCATGGGGGCGAGCACCACGGGCGGCTGGACGGTGTGCGGACCGATCCGCAGGGTCTGCGAGGGGGTCATCACGGGCGTGGACATTCCCCCATTGTCCCTCACCGCCGCCGTGACCCCGCAAGGCGGTCGGGGCGGCGCCCGGCGAACGGGCGTCGCCCCCGGTCAGCCCCGCTGAACGGGCCCGTCGCCCCCGGTCAGCCCCGGTGGACGGCTCCGCCGCGGCCCCGCCTCGTCGACGCCCGCCTCGTCGACGCCCGCCTCCCGCAGCCGCCCGGCCCGCTCGGCGGAGGTCCGCCGGCTGCCCGTCACGCCGATGTACGCGGCGGGGGTGCGCAGCGCCTCGACCAGCAGCGGGACGGAGAAGCGGGGCCGTGGGCGGCCGCCGCGCGGCGCTGCCGTGCGCGTCGACGAGCAGGGCCACCGCGACGCCGGTTCCGGCCCGGTGCCGGCGGCGCCACGGGGTCGGCAGGTCGTCCGTGCGGAGCGTTTTAACACTTAAGCAGTTTTAAAGACACCCCTTGTGGCCCGCACCGCGGGGGTGTTAGACATCTCCGCAATCGACTGTTCAGGCATTAGATAACTCTGTGTAGCGGTGGCGCTCCTCCGGTCGCCGTGTCGCTGGAGGTCCCTGCCCCATGCTCCTGCTTCCCAACGGCCTGGTCGCGCCGACCCAGCGTTCCCTGGCCCCCTTCGTCCTGCACCGCCCCGGTTCGCTCGACGAGGCGGTGGCCGAGGGGGCGCGGCCCGGCGCCGTCTACGCCCAGGGCTGCAGCGACCTGTTCGCGCGGTTCCGCGAGGGTCTGCGCTGCGACAGCCTGGTCTCGCTGGAACGGGTCGCCGGCCTCACCGGGACCTCGGTCCGCGACGGCGCCCTGGAGATCGGCGCGGGCGTCGCCCACCACGACGGCGCCCACGACCCGGTCGTCCGCGCGGCGCTGCCGGCCTTCGCCGACGCCTGGGGGCGGATCGCCAACCACCGGATCCGGCAGCGCGCGACGATCGGCGGCAACCTCATGGCCCGCCGCACCCGCTACGAGATGTCGATCATGCTCCAGGCGCTCGGTGCCCGCCTGCGCCTGCGCACCCCCGACGGCCCGCTGGAGCTGGACCCGGCGGCCCTGTGGGAGCGCGCCGAACCGCACGGCGCCCTGCTGACCTCCATCGTCGTGCCGGACACCGGGCGCCTCTGGTTCGGCTACGAGCGGTCCATGCGCCCGCTGGCCACCGCCGCGGTGGCGGTGCGGGGCGAGGAGGTGACGCTGACGGTGGGCTCGGAGTACACCCGCCCGCACACCGTCCGCCTGGCGCTCGGCGAGGACCCGGCGCGCGCGGCCGCGACGCTGCCGGACAGCCTCGGCGACGCCGCCGCGAGCGCCGACTACCGCCGCCACCTGGCGGGGGTCCTGCTGCGCCGCCTGCTGAACGCCCGTACCCAGGAGCAGAAGGAGGCCGCGTGACCACCGACACCGACCGGAGCGCACACCCCGACCGGAGCACCGACACCGACCGGAGCGCCGTCCACCGCATCACCGTCGACGTCGAGGTCGACGGCCGCCGCCGCCGCGAGGAGATACCCGCGCACACCGTGCTGCTGGACCTGCTGCGCGGGCGGATGGGCAACACGGGCGTCAAGGCCTCCTGCGAGCGCGGCGTCTGCGGCGCGTGCACCACGCTGATCGACGGCGTGCCGACCGCCTCCTGCAGCGTCTTCGCCTTCAGCGTGGACGGCCGCTCGGTGGAGACCGTCGCCGGGCAGTCCGAGGGCGGCGAACCCGGTCCGGTGCAGCGGGCGTTCGCCGAGCGCGGCGGCTTCCAGTGCGGCTACTGCACACCGGGCATGGTGATGCTGACCACCGCGCTGCTGCGCGAGGACCCCGACCCCACCGAGGAGCGGATCCGCGAGTGGATCTCCTCCAACATCTGCCGGTGCACCGGCTACCAGATGATCGTCGACTCGGTCCGCCGGGCCGCCGAGCTGATCCGGGAGGAAGCGTGACCGAGGTTGTCGGCGGGCGGACGGGCGCCTTCGGCTCCACCGCGCCGCGCAAGGACGCGAAGCTCAAGGTCACCGGCGCGGCCCGGTACACGGCGGACGTCACCCTGCCCGGGATGCTGCACGCCAAGGTGCTGCGCAGCCCGCACGCCCACGCGCGGCTGCTCCGGGTGGACGCCGCGCGGGCCCGCGCGGTGCCCGGCGTGCACGCGGTGATCACCCGCGACGACCTGGACGGACTGGACGCCGTCTACGGCTACTTCATCAAGGACCAGCCGGTCGTCGCCACCGACCGGGTGCGCTACGCCGGTGACCCGGTGGCCGCGGTGGCCGCGGAGGACGAGGCGGCGGCGCTCGAGGCGCTGGCGCTGATCGACGTCGAGTACGAGGTGCTGGACGCCGTGCCCGACGTGGAGGCGGCGCTGGCCGAGGGCGCGCCGGAGCTGTTCCCGGGCGACAAGCCGCGCGGCGTCGTGCCCCCGTACGGCGCCGGCGCCTCCGCCGAGCTGTGGCCGCGGCCCAACGTCTGCTACGAGTTCCGGTACGAGACCGGCTCCGCGGACGTCTGGGAGCGCTGCGACCACGTCTTCGAGGACACCTTCGTCTTCTCCCGGATGAACCACTTCCACCTCGAGCCCTTCGTCACCGTCGCCGACGCGCGCGGCGACGGGATCGAGGTGTGGACCTCCACCCAGAACCCGTTCCCGCTGCGCAAGGAGATCGCCCGGGTGTTCCGGGTGGAGGAGTCCTCGGTGCGGGTCAACGTGCCGTTCGTGGGCGGCGGTTTCGGTTCCAAGCACAACTGCAAGACGGAGCCGGTGGCGATCCTGCTGTCCCGACTGACCGGCCGGCCGGTGCGCTACTGCCTGACCACCGAGGAGGGCTTCCTCACGCTCAGCCAGCACGCCGCGGTGCTGAAGGTCCGCACCGGGCTGACGGCCGACGGCGTCCTCCTGGCCCGGGAGAGCGAGGTGCTGCTCGACGCGGGGGCGTACACCGACGGCAGTCCGCTGGTCGCCGAGAAGGCCGGGTACCGCATACCGGGGCCGTACCGGTGGGAGCACGTCCGCTCCTCGTGCGCCTGCGTGATGACCTCGACGACGCCGGCCGGGCCGTTCCGCGGCTTCGGCGCGACCCAGGCGACCTGGGCGAGCGAGAGCCAGATCGACATGATCGCCCGCCGGCTCGGCATGGACCCCTACGAGCTGCGGGTGAAGAACCTGCGGGCGCTGGGCGAGCCGTTCATGCCGGGCGAGAGCGGCATCGACAGCGACCTGGTCGAAGGGCTGGACCTGGTCGCCGCGGAGCTCGGGTACCACGGGCGGGATGCGGCGCCGAACCGCGGCATGGGGCTGGCCGTCGGCTTCAAGGACGGCGGCGGCGTCAACAAGCCGGCGCAGGCCCGGGTGAAGATCAACGCCACCGGGCAGGTCATCGTCTCCAGCGGCTCGGTGGAGATCGGCCAGGGCATCTCCACGGCGCTCTGCCTGGTCGCCGCCGAGGTGCTGGGGCTGCCGCCGGAGCGGGTCTCCTACGCTCCGGTCTCCACCGACACCTCGCCCTTCGACCAGGGCACCAACGCCTCCTCGGGCATGACGGTGATGGGCCGCGCGGTGCAGCTCGCCGCCGAGCGGGCCCGCGACCGCGTCCTGGAGTTCGCCGCCGGACGGCTGGACTGCGCGCCGGGCGACCTGGAACTCGTCGACTGGGGCGTACGGCTCGGTGACACGGTCCATCCCCTGCCGCCGATGATCGCGGCGGTCTTCGGCGGGACCGGCTTCGAGTTCAGCGGCGACGGCTTCTTCAAGGCGCCCAACTCGCACGACGCCCCGCTGGAGGCGCCGTGCGTCTTCTGGGAGATCGGCTGGGCCGGTGCCGAGGTGGAGGTGGATCCGGACACCGGCGCGGTGACGGTGCTGAAGCTGGTCGCCTCCGGCGACGTGGGCCGGGCGGCGAACAAGCTGGTGGTCCGCGGCCAGGAGGAGGGCGCCGCGCTGATGGGCTACGGCCAGGCGCTGTTCGAGGAGATGCGCTACGAGGACGGCGTCCTGGTCAACGGCGAGGCGCTCGACTACCGGGTGCCGATGGCCGAGGACCTGCCCGCCTCGTTCGTCTCCGTCTCCCAGGAACAGGGGCACGGGCCCGGGCCGTTCGGCGCCAAGGGCGCCGGCGAGGGCACCATGGTGCCGATCGCCGCCGCCATCGCCAACGCCGTCCAGGACGCCACCGGCGCCCGGGTCACCACCCTGCCGCTGACCCCCGAACGGGTCTTCCGCGCCCTGCGCGAGGCGGCCCCGGCGGCCGGCTGACCCCGCCCCGCCCCGCGGCCCCCAGGACGCACTCCCGTGCCTGCCCGGCGCCGATACCGAGGCCGATGCCGAAGAGTTGCGTTTCCCGAGAGTTAATTCAGGTCCAAATTATTGACCGCTTAGATAACCGGCTCTAGTGTCGCCGCATCCCTGCTGACTCCCGCTTGTTCGCGGAAGGATTCCCATGACGACCGTGGCAACGAAAGAAGCGGTGGGCGCCGGCTCCATCGCCGCGAGGCTGGAGCGGCTGCCGCACTCCCGCTGGCACGTCAAGGTCCGTTTCCTCATCGGTGCCGTCACCTTCTTCGAGGCATTCGACCAGCTGCTCGCCGCCTCCGCCCTGCCCGTCCTGACCGAGCACTGGAACCTGTCCACCGCCCAGGCCACCTTCGCCGTCACGGCCGCCTCCGTGGGCATGCTGCTGGGCGCGTTCGTCGCCGGCTGGCTCGGCGACCGGATCGGCCGGGTACGCACGGTCGCCCTCGGCGTGTTCCTCACGGGTCTCGCCAGCATCGCGGTGGCGGCCTCGCCGAACATCGAGATGTTCGCCCTGTTCCGCTTCCTCCAGGGCATCGGCATCGGCGGCGTGGTCCCGATCGCGGCCACCTACATCAACGAGATCGCCCGCTCCGACAGCCGCGGCAAGCTGGTCCTGCTCTACGAGCTGATCTTCCCGGCCGGCCTCTCCGCGGCCTCGCTGACCGCCGTGTGGGTGGTGCCCAACCTGGGCTGGCAGGCGATGTTCCTGATCGGCGGCCTGCCGGTCCTGCTGGCGCTGGTCCTGGTGCGCAAGGTGCCGGAGTCGCCGCGCTGGCTGGCCTCCCAGGGCCGTCTGGAGGAGGCCGACGCGGTCCTTACCCGGATCGAGGAGGAGGTCGCCGCCTCGACCGGTGAGCCGCTGCCGAAGCCCGGCCCGGACATCGCCGCCGAGGAGTCCCGGGGCCGGCTCCGGGAGATCTTCCAGGGCCGCTACCTGCGCCGTACCGCCATCCTGTCGACCATGTGGTTCGTCGCCTACTACGTCAACCACGGCATCTCGACCTGGCTGCCGTCGCTGTACACCAAGCAGTTCGGCCTGGACCTCACCACGGCGCTGGTCTACTCGCTGCTCAGCAACGCCACCGGCCTGATCGGCACGCTGATCGCCGCCCTGGTGGTCGACCGCATCGGCCGCAGGCCGCTGCTGCTGACCGCGCTGATCGGCACGGCGGCGGCGCTGGCCGGCCTCGCGGTGGCGGGCGCCACCTCCAGCGGGCAGGTCGCGCTGTTCGCGTCCTGCACCACCTTCTTCATCTTCGTGATCAACGCCTCGCTGTACCTGTACTCGCCGGAGCTGTACCCGACGGGCAACCGCGCCAAGGGCGCGGCGTTCGGCGGCGTCTGGAACCGCCTGGGCGTGATCCTCGGACCGGTCGCGGTCGGCGCGATCATCGCCTCCGGGGCGGACCTGCGCATGGTCTTCGTCCAGCTCGCGGTGGTCGCCGGCGTGGGCGCGGTGGTTGCCTGCTTCGCGGTGGAGACCAAGGGGAAGACGCTGGAGGAGCTCAACGCCTGAGCCGTCCCACGGCGCGCGAAGGGCCGGACGTCCCGAAGCCGGGACCGTCCGGCCCTTCGCGCGCGCCGGGGCGTATCCGGCGGGTCCGTTAAGGGAGTAGTTTTTCACCGGTAAGAAGACCGGGAGGAGATCACTGTGGCCGGCAGGGTTCACGGGACCGACGCGGACGCCGTGTCGCGCATCATCGAGGAGTGGCACCGCGAACGGCCGGACCTCGACCCGTCGCCGATCGAGGTGCTGGGGCGGCTGCACCGCTCCTTCCTGCTCTACCAGGCGCAGACCAACCGGCCGGTGGCCGCGGCGGGGCTGTCGCTGGCGGGCTTCGACGTGCTGGCCGCGCTGCGGCGCTCCGGTGAGCCGTACCGGCTCACCGCCGGGGAACTGGCGGCCACCAGCCTGGTCTCCTCCGCGGGCGTCACGCTCCGGCTGGACCGGCTGGAGGGCGAGGGGCTGATCGTCCGCGAGCGGGACACCAAGGACCGCCGTGTGGTGCACTGCCGGCTCACCCCGGCGGGCCTGCAGCTCATCGACCGCCTCTTCGCCGAGCACCTCGACAACGAGCGGCGCATGCTCGCGGCGCTCAAGCCCAAGGAGCGCACCCAGCTCGCCGCCCTCCTCCAGAAGCTGGAACGCTCCCTGGCCGACGCCCAGGACACCTGACCGGCACCCCACTCCCCACCCCCCACACCACACAACGCCGCGGGCCCCCGCAACCGCCGAGGGGCGGTTCCGGGGGCCGGGGGGCTCAGGACAAGTGCAGGCGGGGGGTCAGGCCGGGTTCAGAAGGGCTTCGGCCTGGCGGGTGGCCTCGGCGCGGTACAGGCGCCGGATCCGCACCACCCCCAGGTCGTGCTGGTACAGGTTCTCCCCCACGTCGCCGTCGGCCGGCATGCCCTCCAGCATCACCCGGTCCTGCTCCAGCACCTCGTGGTGGCGGGCCTCGAGGGTCGTCCGGTACAGGAAGCGCCAGGAGTCGCGCTCCCAGCCCTGGACGGCGCGGGTGCGCCAGTGGAAGACCGCGCACTCGGTGTCGGTGACCGGCACGACCATGCCGACGATGCCGAAGGCGCCGCCCGGCCCGGCGTAGGGCTGGTAGGGGATCTCCAGGTCGACCCAGTCGACGCCGGTGCGGCCGAACTCGACCCAGTCGAAGTTCACGCCGACCTGGTCGGTCTTCTCGAAGAAGAAGCCGCGGCCGGTCTCCCGGATGCGGAACCGGGCCGACTTGGCGCCGCCCGACATGGAGTGCGAGTGGCCGTGGAGGAAGGCGCCGTGCATCGGGTCGAGCACGTTGTCGACGTAGAAGCGCCACGGGGCGCCCCACTCCGCGTAGTTGAGGAAGTGCGCGGTCTGCGGGTCGGCGAGCCGGTCGGGCAGGACCAGCTCCGGCGGCTCGGGGTGCTGCTCGTCGCCCCAGTAGGCGAAGATCGCGCCGCAGTGCTCCTGGACCGGCAGCGAGCGCACGAGCTGCTTGCCCTCCAGGTTGCAGCCGGGCAGGCCGGGCACGGAGACCACGGTGCCGGAGCCGTCCACCTGCACGCCGTGGTAGAGGCAGGCCACCCGGTCGCCGAGGTGCTGGCCGAGCGAGAGCGGCGCGCTGCGGTGCGGGCAGCGGTCGGCGATCATGTGGAGCTCGCCGGACGGGCGGCGGAACAGCAGCCAGGGCTCGTTCCAGCGCGTCACCCGCCGCATCGAGCCGGCGGCCACGTGGTGGGACGGCAGGATCGGGTACCACTGGTTGCGCAGGCCGGTCGCGTGGATCCGCTCGGCCAGTTCCTCGACAGTCGCGGTCGGCATGGTCGGCATGGTCGTCACGCTCCCAGGCGCTTCATCTCGGCCTGGAACGACTCCTCGGTCCAGGGCTGTCCGTCCGGCGGGTACACGCTGCTGCGGTTGAGCCCCTCCACCACGTCGGCGAGGCCGTGGCCGTGGCGGGCGTAGACCTCTTCGAGGGCGCCTGCCAGTTTGAGCTCGTACTCGGTGGGCTCGTGGGTGCGGGTCTGGTGCACCACGACATAGCGGGTCGTCATGGGTAACTCCGGTGAACGGGGTGGAAGTCAGGAGGGGTCGGGCAGAGTCGCGCGGACTCAGATGTCCAGCACCAAGCGGGCGGAGGCGCAGCGGGAGACGCAGATCATCATCGAGCCGCCGGCGGCCTGCTCGTCGGAGCTGAGCAGCATGTCCCGGTGGTCGGGGGTGCCGTCGAGGACGCGGGTCTCGCAGGTGCCGCAGATGCCGTCGCGGCAGGAGGTCTCCACGGCGACGCCGGCCTTCTCCAGGGCGTCGACGATCGACTCGTCGGCGCCCACCGGGACGGTGACGCCGCTGCGGGCGCAGCTGACCTCGAAGGTGTTCTCGCCGCCCTCCGGCGCGGGCGCCTTCACCGCGGCGAAGCGCTCCAGGCGCAGCCGGTCGCGCAGGCCGCGTTCCTCGCAGGCGGCCTCGATGGCGGCCAGCAGCGGTTCGGGGCCGCAGCAGTAGACGAGGGTGTCCGGGCCGGCCTCGGCGAGGATGGCGGGCAGGTCGAGGTGGCCGTGCTCGTCCTGCGGGTGGAGGGTCACCGTGCCGCCGCGCGCGGCGAGTTCGGCGAGTTCGGCGCCGAAGGCCATGGAGGCCCGCGAACGCCCGCCGTGCCAGAGCTTCCACTCCCGGCCGCGGGCCGCGGCTTCGCGGACCTGGGCGAGGACCGGGGTGATGCCGATGCCGCCGGCCACGAACAGGTACGCGGGGGCGTCGTCCAGGGCGAAGTGGTTGCGCGGGCCCTTGACGGTGACCGTCTGCCCGGGGCGCAGCGCGGCGTGCACGTGGGACGAACCGCCGCGCGAGGACGGTTCCCTGAGCACGCCGATCCGGTAGCGGCCGGTGTCGGCGGGGTCGCCGCAGAGGCTGTACTGGCGGATCAGGCCGCCCAGGTGGACGTCGATGTGGGCGCCGGGGGTCCAGGCCGGGAGGGGCTTGCCCTCGGGGTGGACCAGGTCGACCGACAGCACGTCGTCGGCCTCCCAGGTCATCCGGTGCACCAGAAGGTCGATCCGTGTCTCCTGCGGGGTGGCGTTCACGGCCGTCCTCCTTCTACTGGTTCCGGCCGGGGATGGAGACCGGCGGGGTGAACGGGTTCTTCATCGGGCCGAGGGCGGTGAGGTCGACCTCGACCAGGGTGGGGCCGTCGCTGTCGACGGCCTCCTTGATCACCGGTCCGGCGTCGGCCTCGGAGGCGATCCGGGCGTACGGCAGCCCGGCGGCGCGGGCCAGCAGCCCGAAGTCGGGGGTGGCGAGGTCGACGCCGGAGCGGCGGTCGAAGTGCGCGTCCTGCATGTTGCGGAGCACGCCGTACCCGCCGTCGTTGAAGACGAGCAGGGTGAGGCGGGGCCTCTCCTGCGCCAGGGTGAGGAGTTCGCCGAGGTGGACGGCGAGGCCGCCGTCGCCGGCGATGACCACGGTGGGCCGCTCGGGGTGGGCGAGGGCGGCGCCGATGCCCATGCCGAGGCCCTGGCCGATGCCGCCGCCGCGCGGGAAGACGTTGTCGCGCGGGTCGTGGATCGGCAGCAGGCGGTTGCCCCAGCTGGACGACGGGATGGTGACGTCGCGGGCGATCACGGCGCGGCGCGGCAGGGCGGCGGTGAGCGCGTCGAGGATCGCGGCCTGCGGGCCGATGCCGTCGCGGAGCGCGGCGCGGGCACTCTCGCGGGCCTCGCGGACCCGTTCTCCCCAGCCGGGTTCGGTGTTCCGGTCCCGGACGGCGAGGCGTTCGGCGAGGGCGCCCAGCACCTGGGCGGCGTCGCCGTGCAGGGCGTGCGCGGCGGGGTAGGTCCGGCCGAGGGCGGCGGGGTCGATGTCGATCTGGACGTGCGCCTCGGGGATCCGGAGGCGGTAGTCGGAGGTCTCGTTGGAGCGGAAGTGGGTGCCGACGGTGAGGAGGACGTCCGCCTCGGCGAGCAGGGCGCGCCCGGTGGGGCCGGAGGCGAAGTTCCCGACGACCCGGGGGTCGTCCTCGGGAACGGCGCCGCGTCCGGAGTTGGAGGTGAGCAGGCCCGCCCCCAGGGTGTCCAGGATCGCGGAGAGCTCGGCCCCCGCACGGGCCGCCCCTCCTCCGGCCCACACCAGGGGACGACGCGCGTCGGCCAGCAGGGCCGCGGCGGCGTCGAGTCGGGCGGCGGACGGCACCGGGGCGGTGTGCGCTCCGGTGAGGGTGCCGTCCGGGTCCGCCGGGGTCTGGGGGGCGTACTGCAGGTCGATGGGCCACTCGACGCTGGCGGGGCCGCCGGGCGCGGCGAGCGCGGCGGCCGCGGCCTCGCGCAGGATCCGGCCGGCGTCGGCGGCGTCGGTGACGGTGGCGGCGTACGCCGAGACCGCGGTCAGCATGCCGAGTTGGTCCTTGGTCTCGTGGATGAAGCCGCGGCCCTGGCCGAGGTACTCGCTGTCGATCTGGCCGGTGACGTGGAGGACCGAGGCGCCGGCGGAGAGGGCCTCGATCAGCGAGCCGGCCGCGTTGCCCGCGCCGGTGCCGGTGGAGGTGAGGGCGCAGCCGAGGGTGCCGCGGGCCCGGCCGTAGGCGTCGGCGGCGTTGACGGCGCTCGCCTCGTGCCGCACGGGCACGAACCTGAGGTCGCGGTCGACGGCCTCGACCAGCGGCAGGTTGTGCACGCTGACGATGCCGAAGACGGTGTCGACGCCGAGCGCGCGGAGCGTGGCGACCAGCAGGTCGCCGCCGTTGGGGGTGGTCATGGTGGGCTCCTGGGAGGGTGCTCAGGCGGCGTGGCTGATGCCGCCGCAGACGTCGACGCTGATGCCGGTGATGTAGGAGGCGCGCGGGGAGAGCAGGCCGGTGACGGCGTAGGCGACCTCCTCGGCGCGGCCGAGGCGGCCGAGCGCGATGCCCCGGTCGGCGGCGAGGGAGGACTGCCACTCGTCGTACGTCCGGTCCGTCCCGGAGGCCGTGTACCGGCGTTCCCACTGGCCGGTGTCGATCAGGCCGAGGCAGACCGAGTTGACCCGGACGCCGTCGGGGGCGAGTTCCCGGGAGAGCGACTTGGAGAGGTTGAGGATGCCGGCGCGGGCGGCGCTGGTGGTGATCAGGCGCGGCGAGGGCTCCTTGGCCAGCACCGCGTTGATGTTGACC
Organism: Streptomyces sp. NPDC002640; assembly: GCF_053592575.1. Taxonomy (NCBI): domain Bacteria; kingdom Bacillati; phylum Actinomycetota; class Actinomycetes; order Kitasatosporales; family Streptomycetaceae; genus Streptomyces; species Streptomyces sp. NPDC002640. Next base: position 46,888 of record NZ_JBSFVZ010000015.1, read on the forward strand.
ACGGCGGCCGCGTCGGAGCGGCGCAGCAGGGGCAGCGCCGCCTTGAGCGGGTTGAGGACGCCGTCGAACTTGAGCTCCAGCTCGTCGCGCCAGTCCTCGGTGGTGCACTCGGCGAACGGCTTCATCCGGGACTGCCCGGCGTTGTTGACGAGGCCGTCCAGTCCGCCGAAGCGTTCCCGCACGCCGTCGACCATGCGGGTGACGGCGTCGGCGTCGCGGACGTCGCAGACGGCGGTGTGGAGGCGTTCGTGGGCGCCGATCCGTTCCAGGGCCTCGGCCCGCCGGCCGCAGGTGGCGACCTGGGCGCCCTCGTCGAGCAGCATCCGGACGGTGGCGAGGCCGACGCCGGAGCTGCCGCCGGTGACCAGCACCGTGCGGCCGGTGAGTCCGAGATCCATCGTGCTGTCTCCTGGAGGGGGATCGGTGCGGAGGGGATCGGTGCGGAGGGGTCAGTGCATCGTGAAGCCGCCGTTGACGGCGACGGTCTGGCCGGTGAGGTAGCGGGACTCCTCGGAGAGCAGGAAGGCGATGGGTCCGGTGAGGTCGTCCGGCCGCTGGGGGCGGGAGACGGCCCGGTTGAGCCGGTACAGCTCGTGCCGTTCCACGGGGATCCGCTCGGTGGACTCGCTCTCGGTGAGCCCGGGGGCGACGGCGTTGACGGTGATCCCGTGGTCGCCGGTCTCGCGGGCCATCGCCCGGGTGAGGGCGATCAGCGCGCCCTTGGACGAGATGTAGTGCGCGAGCCGCGGCGAGCCGTACAGGGCGGCGTCCGAGGCGACGTTGACGATGCGGCCGGTGCCGTTGGCCAGCATCAGCGGGAGCAGCGCGCGGGCGACCAGCCAGGGGCCGCGGGCGTTGACCGTCATGATCCGGTCGAAGTCCTCGACCTCGATCTCGTGGAAGTACCGGCCGCCCACGGCGTCCGCCAGGCCCGCGTTGTTGACCAGGCCGTACAGCGTCCCGCCGGTCAGGTCCCGCACCTCGGCGGCCATCTGCGCCACCGACGCCGGGTCGGCGACGTCGCAGCGGACGAACTCGGCCTCCAGGCCGTCGGCCCGCAGTTCCGCGACTGCCTTCTCGCCCCGCTCGGCGAGGAGTTCGGCGACGACGACGCGGAATCCGTCCTCGCCGGCCCGGCGGGCCGTGGCCAGTCCGAGGCCACGGCCGGCGCCGGTGACGACGACGGTGCGCCGCTCAGTCACGGGTGACGCCGTACAGCGGGGAGTACTCCGGGTAGGTCGGCACCTGCGGCTTCTGCGTGCCGATGATCACGCAGAACAAGGCGTCGGTGTCGCCCTCGTTCTTCAGCGAGCGGGTCACGCCGGCCGGGACGACGATCATGTCGCGGTAGCCGAGGGTGCGGTACTCGACCTCGTCGGGGCCGCGGTGGATGCCGACGCGGACCTGGCCCTCCAGGACGAAGAAGGCCTCCTCGACGTCGTGGTGGGTGTGGGCGGGGCCCTCGGCGCCCGGGGGCAGCAGCATGTTGGAGAAGGTGAAGCCGCCGGACGGGAGGATCCGGGAGTCGTTCTCGTGGTTGCCGGTGGCGCCGGAGCCGACGTAGCGGATCTGCGCGCGCTTGTACTGCGGGCCGGCCTTCTCCTGGAAGGAGAGGGTGCCCCAGTCGGGCTCGCGGGAGTCCTTGGTCGCGATGAGCCGGTCGGTGTACTTGGCCAGGTCTCCGCCGTTGTCGTACTCGGTGGTGGTGAGAGGCATGACTGCTCCTGTCTCGGTGGGTGTGGGGTGGTGGTCAGTCGGACTCGGGGAGCCGGGCGGCGATCCTGAGGTGGGCCCGGACCCAGTCGTTGAAGGCGGCGGGCTGCTCCTGGTTGGCCAGGTGGCCGGCGTCGGACATGATCACGAAGACGCCGCGCCGCATCGCCCCGGCGATGACCTGGCTCTCCGCGATGCCGGTGATCCGGTCGTCCTCGCCGCACAGCACCAGGGCGGGGGCGGAGATCCGCTCCAGCTCCCCGGTGAGGTCGGTGGCGGCCATGGACTCGGCGGCGTGGGCGTAGCCGGGGAGGCGGATCGCGTCGGCCATGATGTCCACGGCCCTGCGGACCTGTTCGGGCGGGGCGCCGGGCGAGAGCAGGCGCGGGGCGCGCTGTTCGGCGAAGGCGCGCGGGCCGGCCTCGGCGAGCTGCGCGCCGCGCTCCCGCATGGCGGCGGCCTTCTCGGGGTCGGTGCCGGAGCCCCGGGTGGAGTCGGCGATCACCAGGCTGGCGACCAGGCCGGGGTGGCGCACGGCGAGCCGCATGGCGATCACGCCGCCCCAGGAGACGCCGACGACATGGGCGCTGCCGCCGCGCTCGGCGATCAGCCGGGCCGCGGTGTCCGCGTAGTCGTCGAGCGTGAGCGGGCCGTCGGGGTCGGGTGACCTGCCGTAGCCGGGGGCGTCCCAGGCGACCACCCGGGCGACCGGGGCGAGGCCGTCGAGCTGGGCGGCGAAGGAGGCGGAGGAGGAGCCGATGCCGTGCAGGCAGAGCACCAGCGGTCCGGCCTCACCGGCCTCCTCGACGTGCACCGGCGTCCGCGCCGCCGTCGCGGTCGTCGCCGTCGTGGCCGCCACCGTCGCCGCCGCGGTCCCGGTAGGAGCCGGGGCCGGGTCCGGAGCTGGGATCGGGGCCGGGGTCGAGGTCGCCGGGGCGGGGTTCGAAGCCGGGGCCGGGGCCGGAGCTGGGATCGGGGTCGAGGTCGAGGTCGCCGGGGCCGGGTTCGGAGCCGGGGCCGGGGCGGGGGTCGCCGGGGCGGGGTTCGAGGCCGGGGCCGGGGCGGGGTTCGGGGCCGGGGTCACAGGATCTGTCCCTTCCGTCCGGTGAGGGCGCCGATGCCGCGCAGGACCGCGTGCGGGACGACCCGGCTGGTGGCCGGGTTGCCCGGGTCGGGCGCGTGGTTGACCTCGAAGCGGTAGTGGCCGTGCGGCCCGGCGGCCTCGACGACGTGGCGGGTGAGGACGGCGGCCGGGTCGGCGATCACCCGCACCTCGACCTTGTCCGGGTCGCCCACCGCGAGGGCCACCGAGGCGGCCACGTTGGTGGAGCGCGGGAACCGGGCCGGGACCTCGCGGGCGGTGGCGCACATGACCTCCACCGGCCCGTCGGCGCCGCGCATCCGGCCCAGCAACTCCTCGTCCATCCACGGCTGTTCGAGGGTGGCCGGCAGCTTGGTGGTGGTGAGCCGGACCTCGGTCAGCTCGCCGAGGCCGCGCACCGCCTGGAGCAGGTCCAGGCCGCCGACGGCGCCGCCGGTGAAGTAGACCCGGCCGGGACCGGCCGCGTGGAGTTCCGCGGCGAGCGCGTCGTCGGTGAGGGCGCCGGTGGAGGCCACCAGCAGGTCGGTGCCGGAGGCGAGGATGCGCGCGCCCCACTCGCGGACGAACCCCTGTCCGGCCGCCTCGACGATCAGGTCGCAGACCTCCAGCGCCTCGGTGATCGGGCACTGGGGGGCGGCGGCCTCGGGCCGGGGCCGGTTGTCGATCACGCGGGTGAGCTCGGCGCCCGGCACCTCGCCCGCGGCCAGGGCGGTGCCGACCACCCGGCCGATGGCGCCCCAGCCGACCACGCCGATCCGCAGCACGGTCGGCCGCGCGGCGCTCACGCGGTCACCCCGGAGGTCTCGTCCGCGGCCGGGGCCACGACGGCGTCGACGGGCGGGGCGAGCGGCCCGGGGTCGGGCGTGCCCGCCATGTGGCAGCGGATCTCCTTGCTCGGCGGGCCCGCGGTGCCCCAGGTGTCGGACAGCTCGGGCACCCGGCGCCACACCCTGGCGATCCAGCGGTCCTCGACGATCTGCGCGACCTCGGAGGTGTACTCGCAGACCAGCCCGGCCGGGTCGGTGAAGTAGGAGAAGGTGTTGTCGCCGGGCCCGTGGCGGCCCGGACCCCACTTGGGCGTGATGCCGTGGTGCCGCAGCCGGCCGAGGCCGCGCATGAAGTGGTCGACGGAGTCCATCTCGTAGGCGACGTGGTTGAGCGAGGTCCAGTCGGCCTGGTTGAAGGCGATGCAGTGGTGGTCGGCGTTGACCCGCAGGAACGCCATCTGGTGCTCGGACCAGTCGGAGACCCGCATGCCGAGCACGTCGCAGTAGAAGGCGACGGCGGCGTCGATGTCGGTGGTGTTGAGCACGGTGTGGGTGACGCCGACCGGCACCGCCGCCTGCCGGCCGCGCTCCGGGACCGCCTCGACCAGGGCGCTGATCTCGATCAGCCGCCCCTCCGGGTCGGTGAACCGCACGCCGTACCCGCCGCCGGCCTGCTCCAGCGGGCCGGGGCCGGACACCGGCACGATGGAACGGGCCAGCAGCCGCCGGGCCGCCTCGTCGACCTCCGCCGGGGAGCCCACGGCGAACGCGATCCGGCCGAGGCCGACCCGGTCGGCGCGGCTCAGCCGCAGCACGTGGTGCTCCTCGCCGGTACCGCGCAGCCAGGCGGCGTCGGTGTCGGCGTCGACGGTCTCCAGCCCCCAGACCTCGGAGTAGAAGTCGGCGGACTCGGTGAGCGTCGGGACGAGGAGCTCCACGGCGCGCAGCTTGCGCAGCCGCGCGACGGGGGGCCGCTGGAGGGCCGTCTCGGACATGCCGTCTCTCCTGGATCTGATCGTCTGATCGTTGGATCGTCGAACGGGGCGGTACGGGTGCGGGGGCGGCCGGTCAGGAGGCCCAGGGCAGCGGAGCGGGGTCGGTGCCGAAGTACAGCGACTTCTCCCGCTGGTAGCCGCGCAGCCAGTCGCGGCCCTTCTCGCTGCCGAGCCCGCTCTCCTTCCACCCGGTGAAGGGGGTGCTGGAGCTGAACTGCTTGTAGGTGTTGATCCAGACCGTGCCGGCCTCGATCCGGCGGGCGATCCGCCAGGCGCGGGCCAGGTCGCGGGTCCAGATGCCGCAGGCCAGGCCGTAGACGGTGGAGTTGGCCTGGCGGACCAGGTCCTCCTCGTCGTCGAACGGCAGGCAGACCAGCACCGGGCCGAAGATCTCCTCCTGGCAGGTCCGGGCGTCGGCGGGCAGGCCGTCGAGGACGGTGGGCAGGTAGTACGCCCCCCGGGCGTACCGCTCGCCCTCCGGCACGGCTCCCCCGCACAGCACCCGGGCGCCCTCCTCGCGGGCGAGGTCGACGTAGGCGGCGACCTGGTCGCGGTGCCGGCGGTGCACCATCGGCGCGACCTGGGTGTCCGGGTCGGTGCCGGGCCCGACGCGCAACTTCCGCGTCCGCTCGACCAGTTCGCCCACGAACTCGTCGTAGACCGCCCGCGCCACGAAGAGCCGCGAACCGGCGATGCAGGACTGCCCGCTGGAGGAGAAGATCCCGAACATCACGCCCGCGAGTGCCTGTTCGACGTCGGCGTCCTCCAGGACGACGGTGGGCGACTTGCCGCCGAGTTCCAGCGAGACGGGGATCAGCTTCTCCGCCGCGGCGTGCGCCACGCCCCGGCCGGTGGCGGTGCCGCCGGTGAAGGTGACCTTGCCGACCAGCGGGTGTCTGACGATCGCGTCGCCGACCACGCTGCCCCGGCCCGGCAGCACGGAGACCAGCCCTTCCGGCAGTCCGCTGTCGGTGATCAGCCGGCCGAGGGCCAGCGAGGTCAGCGGCGTCCAGTCGGCGGGCTTCAGCAGCACGCCGTTGCCGGCCGCGAGGGCGGGGGCGATCTTCTGCGCGTCGGAGGCGATCGGCGAGTTCCACGGGGCGATCGCGCCGACCACGCCGATCGGCTCGTGCGTGGTGACGGTGACGTAGGCGCCGCGCGAGGGGGTGACGGCGTCCTCCGCGGTCTCCAGCAGCGCGGCGGCGTACCGGAAGGTGCCGGCGGCGCTGGCCGCCAGGGCGCGGGTCTCGGCGCGGGTCTTGCCGGTGTCGGCGGTCTGGATCGCCGACAGGCGGTCCGCGTCCGCGTCGATCAGCTCGGCGATCCGGTGCAGGAAGCGGGCCCTCAGGTGCGGGGCGAGGTCGCGCCAGGCGGGGTCCGCCGCGGCCCGGGCGGCGCCCCGGGCCGCGGCGTCCACGTCTTCGGGGGAGGCGGCGTGCAGCGTGGTGAGCACCCGGCCGGTCGCCGGGTCGACGACCTCGGTGGCCGCGCCCGCCCCGGTGCGCCAGCGCCCGGCGATCAGCGCCTCGTCCGGCGGCAGAACCAGCTCGGTCATGGCGTCTCCTCCTGGGCGTCCTGGCACTGGGCCACGGGCGATCAGGTGGTCCTTCACCCCCTGATCACTTGGTACTGAAAAGCTAACCCCTTAAATATCTCGGCGCAAGGGTGCCCGTCGAAATCGGCCCACGGCGACGGCCGCCGCCGGGCGGACCCGGGCGGCGGCCGTGGAGGAGCCGTGGAAGGAGCGGGGACGGAACGGGGATGGAGCGGGAACGGAGCGGGGACTGTCAGACGCGGCCGAAGAACAGGCTGCCCGGCGCCTCCGGGTCGTTGGACAGGTAGTGCTCGCGCACGGCGCGGATGAACTCGTGACGGGAGACGGCCCCGTCCCCGTCGGTGTCCAGCCTGTCGAAGGCGTCCAGCGCTTCCGGCGCCTCGCTCCGCCAGACGTCCCGCAGGAAGCGGACGAACTCGTCCTTGCCGATCTCGTTGTCCCCGTCGACGTCGATGACGTCGAAGATCGCGTGGCCGCCACCCTCGGTGACGTTGAGCCGGCTGGTGTCGACCACGGCCAGCCGGTTGGCGGTGACGAACTGGTCCTTGGTGAGCCGGTCGCCGTCCACGCCGGAGTGCCGCAGCAGCTCCAGCCAGTAGATCTGGCAGAAGGTCTGGATGGCCCGGGCGCGGCGGTCGTTCTTGTCGAGGCGGTAGGCCTGGATGTAGCGGTCCCCGAGCTTCTGGTAGTCCGTCCAGTCCAGGTAGCCGTCCTGGTTGTCGTCCATGGCGTCGAAGCTGCGCTCCAGCTTGGTGGTGATGACGTCCTGCGCGACGGTGGTCATGGGGCGGTCCCTTTCGTGATCTTGTCCTGCCGCTCCCCAGCATGGGACGGATCACCGCCGAACGGGGCGAACGCGGCCCAAGTGCACTCGATCCGGTGATCATGGGCCGGGGCGGGAACCCGGCCGCACGCGAAGGGGCCCCACCGCGCGCGTGCGCGGTGGGGCCCCTTTCCGCACCGGTCAGGCGGCGTCGAACGCCCCGGCCTTGACCCCCGCCACGAAGCAGGCGAACGAGGCGGCCGGCACGGCCACGACCGGGCCGGCGGGATTCTTCGAGTCACGGACGGGGACGACGCCGCGCGAGGCGGCGAGGTTCGCCGCGACCTCGACGCACTGGCCGCCGTTGTCACTGTAGGAGGACGTGACCCAACGCGGGGATTCGGTCGTCACAGGGTGCCCTTTCGTAGCTGGCTGACCAGGGCGACGGAGTCCGCCTGGGACAGCGCTTCGGCCTGAAGCTGATGGTAGGCCGTCAGCACGGGCAGTACCGAGCGGCTTTCCCGCTCCAGATGGCCCCGCTGGGCGGACTCGGCGTAGGACATCAGCGTCCGGTCCGCGAGCGTGAGGATGGTGACCGGCAAATTGAACGGCCGCCGGTGCCCCATCGTGAACTCGGCGACCTGCAGCACCGTGTTGGGCAGCTCGGCGAAGTGGAGCAGGTGGTCGAACTGCGCCGCCATGACCTCCGGGCCGCCGATCGGCCGCCGCAGGCAGCTCTCGTCCAGCACCACGAACACCAGCGGCCGGTGGCGCCGCTGCAGGGCCGCCTGGCGCTCCGCGACCAGGGCGATCCGCTCGTCCGCCTGCTCCGGGCCGATGGCGCCGCGCGCGACCGCGCTCTCCGCCAGCACCGTCGCGTACTCCCGGGTCTGCAACAGCCCCGGGATCACGCCCACTTCGTACAGCCGGATCTCCACCGCCCGGCTCTCGTAGGCCAGGAACTCGGGGAAGCCCTCCAGCAGGCTGCCGTGCCGCAGCTCCCGCGAGAGCCGCTCGAACGACTCGGCCCCGTCAGCGGTGCCGAAGGCCCGGTCGGCACTGCGCGAAAAGCGCAAGGTTGGAAATTTGCGACCGGTTTCCACGGAGGAGATGTGCGTGCTGGAGTACTCCATCCGCTCCGCCAGGTCTTCCTGCTTCCATCCGCGCGCTTCCCGCACGGCCCGCAGACGTGCGCCGAAGGCCGCGGCGGGCGAGCTCTCGGGGTTCAGCTCCTTGACGTTCACGGGCGCGCACCAATCTTCCGTCCACTTTCGCAAAGTTGAGGGAAGGCCGACTCTAGGACACGCTGGGCCGCCCTGGTAGTCGCTCCGTTACCCAGAGGAGTCGCCGTGGTCGCCGACCGCATGCCCTCGTACCTGCGGGAACGTCCCGACGAGGCCGGTCCGCCCGTCGTCCCGGCCGTCCGGCGAATCAGCCGCACGAGTGAGTCCGCGCATCGCCCCGTCGATCTGATCCTCCCCCGCGAGACCGCCTCCGTGCGCCTCGCCCGCCGGTTCGCCGTGGACCGCGTCCGCGAGGAGGTGCCGGACCCCTCGCCCGAACTCCTGGACGCGGTGGGGCTGGTGACCTCCGAGCTGGCGACCAACGCGGTGAAGTACGGCGCGCGCGACGACGACCTGATCGGCGTGACCGTCCTCGTGACCGCGGACCACGTGCGGGTCGAGGTCCACGACCCGAGCCGCCGCCGGCCCTGGCTCCGCGGCGCCGCGGACCGGCAGCGGCGCAACCACGGCAACGGCCTGCACATCGTCGCCGCCCTCTCGGACGGCCGCTGGGGGGTCGGCCCGAGGCCGCTGGGCAAGTTCGTCTGGGCGGAGATCCCGCACACCCCGTGAGGCCACGCCCCTTGGGCGGTCGGCACGGCGATCGCCTGGGCCGCCGCCGGCCGGGGCCCCGGTGGAGGGCCTCGGCCGGCGTCTCCTCGTCCTCCGGGAGGCGCGACGTCTCAGGCGGTGACGAGCCCGAAGGACTCGGAGGCACCGATGGTGGTGCCGGCGGCGGTGAGCGGGCTGCCGCCGCCGCTGCCGGCCGTGACGTACCGGTTGTTGACCTGGGCGCGCAGGCTGACGCTGCCGTCGGAGTTGTTCACGCGCTGGAACGTCTCCCAGGGCCCGACGGAGGTGCGGTTGGCGATGAGTGAGCCGCTGCCGGCGTTCTCCGCGCAGACGTACCGGCCGTTGACGCGGGCGCGCAGGGCGACGGCGCCCCCGCCGAGGTCGACCAGGTCGAACCGCTCCCAGTCGCCCAGGGCGGCCCGGTTGGCGACGAGCGGGTTGGCGCCGGCGTTCTCCGCGCACACGTACTGGCTGTTGGCCCGGCAGCGGAGGCCGACCACCGGACCGGCGGGGGCCGACGGGGTGAGGGCCGCTTCCCAGCTGGTGGTGGAGGTGCCCGACGTGGCGTCGGAGGCCAGGCGGTCGCGGGCGGCGGTGTCGGCGTAGAGACTCCAGCGCATCCAGTCCACGTAGGTGGCGACGGTCTGGGTGTGGTTGTAGCCGCTCCAGATGTACTCGTCGTGCGCCGCGCCGCGGTGGGTGAGGAACGCCTTGGGCGCGGGCAGTTCCGCGTACGCCTGGCGGGCGGAGGAGTACTGGGTGAGGGTGTCCTGGTCGCCGTGGACGAAGAGGACCTTCGCGGCGACGGTGCTGCTGGGGTTGCCCATGTCGACGCAGGCGAAGGGGACGGCGGCGGCGATCCGGCTGTCGGGCCAGGCGGTCAGCAGCCCGTGGGTGGTCATGCCGCCCAGTGAGTGGCCGGCGACGCCGACGCCGGCGCCGGTGTCGAGGTGACCGGCGAGCGGGTCGCCGGCGGTGGTGTGGAGGGCGAGGGTGTTGGTGATGACCTGCGAGACGTCCAGGGACTGGTTGCCGTTGTAGACGTCCTGGACGTTGCCCGCGGTGCCGCTCGAGGTGGTGGGGAAGACGGGCGCGGGGACGACGAATCCGGCCTCGGCCAGCGGACGGATCAGCGGCGCGTAGCTCTCCGGGTTGCCGCCGAGGCCGTGGCTGAACTCGCAGACCGGGAAGACGCCGTCGGCGACGGGAGCGTTGACGACCGGAGCACCGCCGGGCGTGCCGGTGGCGGGGTAGAAGATCCGGGTGGTCAGCCGGCGGCTTCCGCGTGCCCAGGAGTACTCCCGCACGCCGATGGCGAAGCGCTGGGTCGGCGCGGCGGCGGCCGCCGCCGGGGCGGAGGTGGCGGCCGAGGCCGCGGTGGCGCCGTGCAGGTGGGCGGCGGCCACGGCTCCGGCCGCGGCGCCCAGGCCCAGGAATGTGCGTCGGTTCACGGCCATGTGCGCGTGCTCCTTGTCGGACGTGGGGGGAAGGGGGAGGTCCGGGGCCGGAGGTCCTGTGGGTGCGGGCCGGTCGGCGGAGGGCCCGGTGGGTGGGGGCCACGTGGGGGGACTGCTCCGGGGTCGGGCGCGGTCCGGGCGTCGCGGTGCCGGTGCGGCTTCCGGCCGGCCGCCGGGACCGGGCGGCCGGCCACCGGCGTTCAGGTTCACGTCGGCGTTCGGCGACTGAAAGGACCGTAAATTCGGGGTGACGGAGTGTCAATCGTGGAATTCGGCAACTCGGGACCGCCCTTTCCCCGGCTGTGAGCGGTCAGGTGACGGGGGTTCTCTTCAGGTGAGCGGAAGGTGCGGCGAAATTCCGACGAAAGGCGATACCGCCGTGGCGCCTAGCCGGGCATGCGCCGCTTTTGCCCGGGTCACCGAGGGCGTCGCAGCTCCGAAAGTCAACGAAATCGAGCGTGCCGCCCGTTGTGCCGCCCGCTGTCCGAAACTCGCGTCGCACAGGACCGCACCGCCGGACTTTCCGTGGCCCCGCACCGGCGTGACGGCGCGGGAGGGGACGAGGCCGAGTGCGTGGAGTTCGCGGGCCGGCAGTCGTGCGGAGCGCCGTTGCGGGAAGAAGCCCCGGGTGACGAACTCATCCATGCAGATCAAGGCCGTGATCGTGGACGCCGCCGACCCGGAGCGGCTCGCCGGGTTCTGGGCGGAGGTGCTCGGCCGGCCGGTGGCGGGGCGGACGGGCCCCTACGTCTGGCTGGGCCGCCAGGACGATCTCGTCGTCGGCTTCCAGCGGGCGGCCGCGCCCCGGCAGCCGGGCAAGAACCGGGTTCACGTCGACATCGCGGCCTCGGATCCCGCCGCCGAGCAGCGGCGCATCGAAGGGCTCGGCGGGCGTCGGCTGCATGAGTACGACGACGGCGGGTTCCTCGTGATGGCGGACCCCGAGGGCAACGAGTTCTGCGTCATCCCCGACGGTCCCGACGGCTCCGTCGGCCTCGACGACGAGGGACGCGCGCACTACCTGGACCGGCACGCGGACTGACGGCCCTCCCGCCACGGAGGCCGGGGGCCTCGGCCGCGGCACGAGCGGACGCTCCCCGGACCGGAGCGGCAGCCGGCCCCGCCGGGCACCGCGCCCCGGCGCACGGCTCCGCGGGACACGGACGGGCCCCGGTCCCGCCCCGCGAAGGGGCGGGCCGGGGCCCGGTGCGTGCGTTCGGAGGCGGAGGCGGTGCTCAGCAGCCGATCAGGCGCGCGGCGAGGTAGCCCTCGATCTGGTCGAGGGAGACCCGCTCCTGCTTCATGGTGTCGCGCTCGCGCACGGTCACCGCGTTGTCGTCGAGGGTGTCGAAGTCGACGGTGACGCAGAACGGCGTGCCGATCTCGTCCTGGCGGCGGTAGCGGCGGCCGATGGCGCCCGCGTCGTCGAACTCGATGTTCCAGTGCTGGCGCAGCGCCTGGGCGAGGCCCTTCGCCTTCGGCGAGAGCTCGGCGTTGCGGGAGAGCGGCAGCACGGCGGCCTTCACCGGGGCGATGCGGTGGTCGAGGCGCAGCACCGTGCGCTTCTCCATCTTGCCCTTGGCGTTGGGCGCCTCGTCCTCGACGTAGGCGTCGAGGAGGAAGGCCAGCAGCGTGCGGCCGACACCGGCCGCGGGCTCGATGACGTACGGCGTGTAGCGCTCGTTGGCCTCCTGGTCGTAGTACTCCAGGGCCTGGCCGGACGCCTTCGAGTGCGCGGTGAGGTCGTAGTCGGTGCGGTTGGCGACGCCCTCGAGCTCGCCCCACTCGCTGCCGCCGAACTGGAAGCGGTACTCGATGTCGGCGGTGCGCTTGGAGTAGTGGGAGAGCTTCTCCTGCGGGTGCTCGTACCAGCGCATGTTCTCCTCACGGAGACCCAGGCCGGTGTACCAGTTCCAGCGCTGCTCCATCCAGTACTCCTGCCACTTCTCGTCCTCGCCCGGCTTGACGAAGAACTCCATCTCCATCTGCTCGAACTCGCGGGTCCGGAAGATGAAGTTGCCGGGCGTGATCTCGTTGCGGAAGGACTTGCCCATCTGGGCGATGCCGAACGGCGGCTTGCGGCGCGCGGAGGTCTGCACCTGGGCGTAGTTGGTGAAGATGCCCTGGGCGGTCTCGGGACGCAGGTAGGCGACGGAGCCGCTGTCCTGGGTCGGGCCGAGGTGGGTGGAGAGCATGCCGGAGAACTGCTTGGGCTCGGTGAACTGGCCCTTCACGCCGCAGTTGGGGCAGTTGATGTCGGCCAGGCCGTTCTCGGGGGCGCGGCCCTTCTTCTCCTCGAAGGCCTCCTCCAGGTGGTCCGCGCGGAACCGCTTGTGGCAGGAGGTGCACTCGGTGAGGGGGTCCGAGAAGGTGGCGACGTGGCCGGAGGCGACCCAGACCTCGGGGGCGAGGATCACGGAGGAGTCGATACCGACGACGTCCTCGCGGGAGGTCACCATGTAGCGCCACCACTGGCGCTTGATGTTCTCCTTGAGCTCGACACCCAGGTGCCCGTAGTCCCAGGCGGCGCGCTGGCCGCCGTAGATCTCACTGCAGGGGAATACGAAGCCACGGCGCTTGCTCAGGCTGACGATGGTGTCGATCTTGTCGGCGGCCACGGTGCTCTCTTCATTACGACGACGGGCGGCGAAGGACCCGGCCGGCGGCTGCCGCACCGGCCCCTCGGAGCTTTGCTTCACAGCGAATGCCTCAGGTTACCGGCGGGGACTGCCCCCCGATCAAATCGGTTCCGCCCCGGGGACGCGCACGGGCGAGCGACTCACCCCATCCGGCCCCTTCGTGTGGCTTTGACCACCGTTGTTGACAACGGTTTCCATATTAGTTGAAAATGAGAGTCATGAACGTCCGACGACTCATATCCTCGACCGCCGCCGCCACCGCCGCGGTCCTGGGCGCGACCGCCCTGACCGCCTGCTCCGGCGACGCCACGGCCATAGGCAAGAACACCGAGAAGTTCGACGTCGTCGCGTCGTTCTATCCCATGGCCTTCCTCGCCGAGGAGATCGGCGGGAAGAACGTCAACGTCTCCACGCTGGTCGAGCCCGGCCAGGAGCCGCACGACCTGGAGATCACCGCCCGGCAGACCGCCGCGCTCACCGAGGCGGACGCGGTCCTCTACCTGAAGGGCCTGCAGCCCGCCGTCGACGAGGCCGTCGCCCAGACCGAGGGCCCCGCGAAGGTCGACGCCGCCGCCCTCACCGAGCTGCGCGAGCACGGCGCCGAGGTCGACGGCTCGAAGGAGCACGCCGACGAGCACGCGGACGAGCACGCCGAGGAACACGCGGACGAGCACGCCGAGGAACACGCGGACGAGCACGCCGACGAGCACGAGGGCCACGACCACGGCCACTCCCACGCCGCCGGCGCCCAGGACCCGCACGTCTGGCTGGACCCGGCCAAGTACGCCGAGGTCGCCCAGGGCGTCTCCAAGGCCTTCCAGAAGGCCGACCCCGACCACGCGGCCGACTACCGGGCCAACACCGAGGACCTGGTGAACCGCCTCGACGCGCTGGACAAGAAGTTCGAGACCGGCCTGAAGGACCGGAAGACCGACGTCTTCCTCACCAACCACTCCGCCTTCGGGTACCTCGCCGAGGCGTACGGCCTGATCGAGGAGTCCATCACCGGCCTCGACCCCGAGTCCGAGCCCAGCGGCGCCCGCGTCAAGGAGCTCCAGCACATCGCGGAGGAGGACGGCGTCACCACCGTCTTCTACGAGACGCTGGTCAGCGACCGCACGGCGAAGACCCTCGCCCAGGACACCGGTCTGCGGACCGACGTGCTCGACCCGCTCGAGGGCATCACCGAGAAGTCCCGCGGCGACGACTACTTCCAGGTCATGGAGTCCAACCTCGAGGCGCTGCGGAAGGCCCTCGGAGCCCAGTGACCCCTCAGCAATCCCCCGCCCGGGAGGGCATCGTGGACGAACCCGTCATCTCCCTCCGCACGGTCCGTGCCGAGCTGGGCGCCAAGCCCGTGCTGCGCGGCATCGACCTGACCGTGCGGCGCGGCGAGGTCGTGGCGCTGCTCGGCGCCAACGGCTCCGGCAAGTCGACCACGGTCCGCGCGATCATCGGCCAGGTGCCGGTGGTCTCCGGCGACATCGACCTGTTCGGCGTCCCCCGGCGCCGCTTCCGGCAGTGGTCCCGCGTGGGCTACGTCCCGCAGCGCACCACCGCCGCGGGCGGCGTGCCCGCCACCGTCACCGAGGTCGTCGCCTCCGGGCGGCTCTCCCGGGCCCGCTTCGGCCTGCTCCGCAAGGCGGACCACGACGCGGTCCGGCACGCCCTGGAGCTGGTCGGCCTCGCCGACCGCGCCAAGGACCCGGTGGACGCCCTCTCCGGCGGCCAGCACCAGCGGGTGCTGATCGCCCGCGCCCTGGCCTCCGAGCCGGAGCTGCTGATCATGGACGAGCCGATGGCCGGCGTGGACCTGGCCAGCCAGGAGGTCCTCGCCGACACCCTGCGCGAGCAGGTCTCCCGCGGCGTCACCGTCCTGCTGGTCCTGCACGAGCTGGGCCCGCTGGAGCCGCTGATCGACCGCGCGGTCGTCCTGCGCGACGGCTGCGTGCTGCACGACGGCCCGCCGCCGAAGGCGCTCGGCCAGCACGCGCTGCCCGGCCACGACCACGTCCACCCGCACGACGACACGGACGCCGACCATCTCCGTACGGGACTGCTGAGCTGATGGACCTCCTGAACTACGCCTTCATGCAGCGGGCCCTGCTCGCCGCCGTCCTGGTCGGCCTGACCGCGCCGGCCGTCGGCATCTACCTGGTGCAGCGCCGCCAGGCCCTGATGGGCGACGGCATCGGCCACGTCGCGATGACCGGCGTCGGCCTCGGCTTCCTGCTGAACTCCTCCCCCGTCTGGGTCGCCACCGCGGTGGCCGTGGCCGGCTCCGTCCTGATGGAGCTGATCCGCTGGTACGGCCGCGCCCGCGGCGACATCGCGCTGGCCATGCTGTTCTACGGCGGCATGGCGGGCGGCGTGCTGCTGACCGCCCTCGCGCCCGGCGGCTCCAACGCCAACCTGACCACCTACCTGTTCGGCTCGCTCTCCACGGTGAGCGCCTCCGACGTCACCGCGATCTGCCTGCTGGCCGCCTTCGTGCTGCTGGTGACGGTGGGGCTGCGCCGCCAGCTGTTCGCGGTCAGCCAGGACGAGGAGTTCGCGCGGGTCACCGGGCTGCCGGTGCGGGCACTGAACCTGCTGGTCGCGGTCACCGCGGCGGTCACCGTGACCGTCGCCATGCGGGTCGTCGGCCTGCTGCTGGTGTCGGCGCTGATGGTCGTGCCGGTCGCGGCGGCGCAGCAGCTCGCCCGGAGCTTCGCGGCGACCTTCGCCGTCGCCGTCGCCCTGGGCGTCGCTGCGACACTGGGAGGGACGACGCTCTCGTACTACAACGACGTGCCGCCGGGCGCGACGATCGTGCTGCTGACCATCGGCGCGTTCGTGCTGCTGACCGCGCTGGCGACGCCGCTGGCCAGGCGCCGGGCGGCGGCCGACCGGAAACGGGCCCGGGCCGCGCGGGTGCCGGGGCCCCAGGACGAGGGCGAGTACGACCTGACGGTCACGGACGGGTCCGCCGGGTCCCGGCGGACCGGTCCCTGACCGCGGGGGTGCCGGGCTGGCACAATGGCCCGGCGACCCACGAATGTGAGGAGGCAACGGTGACGTCAACCACCGGATCGCCCGTACGGGGCCGTTCCACCCGCCAGCGCGCCGCCGTGGCGCAGGCCCTCGACGAGGTCAACGGATTCCGCAGCGCCCAGGAGCTCCACGACATGCTGCGGCACCGCGGGGACTCCGTGGGCCTGACCACCGTCTACCGGACGCTGCAGTCCCTCGCGGACGCGGGGGAGGTCGACGTCCTGCGCACCTCCGAGGGCGAGTCCGTCTACCGCCGCTGCTCCAGCGAGGAGCACCACCACCACCTGGTCTGCCGCGGCTGCGGCAAGGCGGTGGAGGTCGAGGGACCGGCCGTCGAGCGGTGGGCCGACGCGATCGCCGCGGAACACGGCTTCGTCGACGTCGACCACACCGTCGAGATCTTCGGCACCTGCGCGGGGTGCGCGGCCTCGGCCTGACGGGGCGGTCCTGCTGCTCGCGTCACTGCACGTCCTCCGTCCTCCGATCAGAAGCCCGGAACCGGGACGAAGCCGGGCCACCACGGGGGCACACCACTGGGGCAGTGCGGGCCAGGGCCGTCCCAGAACACGGAGATCGCGCACCAGATGATCGCGAGCAGCGTCACCGCGAGGACGGCCACGTGGAGCGGTGGACGGTTCCCGAGCAGCGCACCCACCGCGAACCAGCCGAGCAGCAGCAGTACCCACAGGCCGGGTATGAACAGGAACATCAGGAAGCCGCCGTTCGCGGCGTTGTTCACCCCCACGTCGCAGGCGTTCCAGTACCGGCCCAGCAGCATGGCCGTCAGCACCGCGAGGACCGCCGTCGCCACCAGGCCGAGACACCCGTGGAACTTTCGCCCTTCCGGGCCACCCGACGGGAGCCGGCTCACTCGACGAAGAGCGGAGTGAGCCAGACCGACACCAGGTGGCCTCCGTCGAGGCCGAGGACGGTTCCGTCGGCGATCCGCACGAAGGTGGCGCCCGAGTCGCCGTTCAGACGAACGGCGACCGTCCCGGAGGACGGGTCGTGGGTGACCCGCCAGTCGTCTCCGGGCACCCTGACGGAGATCCCGTGGTCGAAGCGCTCCTCCGGCGAGACCAGGACACGGCCCGCCACGGCCCGCGGAGGTTCCGTTTCGGCCACCACGCTCCGTACGTTCGGGAGATACCCCCAGGCGAACAGCACTTCCCCGGACTCGATGTCGACCTCGAGCTGAAGCGTGCCGATCACCACACTCGTCACCCCCTGCGAGCCGAGTCTCGCGCCCAGCGCTTCCCCGTCCCGCGCACGGAAGGAGAACCCGTACTCGGACTCCGTGTACACGAGCACGCCCTCGAGCGGGGGGCCTTCCTGGACCGAGAACCTCATGACCCGGACGGGGCGCCCTTCATCGCGGACTCCATCGCGAGCAGCTGCTCGTTCGGGACGGCCCCGCCGAAGCGGCGGTCGCGCTGCGCGTACTCCAGGCAGGCGCGCCAGAGGTCCCGCCGGTCGAAGTCCGGCCACAGCACGTCCTGGAAGACCATCTCCGCGTAGGCGGACTGCCACAGCAGGTAGTTGGACGTCCGCTGCTCCCCGCTGGGGCGGAGGAAGAGGTCCACGTCCGGCATGTCCGCGTAGTACAGGTACTTCGCGAAGGTCTTCTCGTTGACCTTGGACGGGTCGAGCCGCCCCGCCCGCACGTCCTCCGCGATCGCCTGCGCCGCGTCGGCGATCTCCGCCCGCCCGCCGTAGTTCATGCAGAAGTACAGGGTCAGCTTGTCGTTGCCCTTGGTCTGCTCCTGCGCGATCTGCAGCTCCTTGGCCACCGACCGCCACAGCTTCGGCATGCGGCCGACCCAGCGGACCCGGATCCCCAGCGCGTCCAGCTCGTCCCGCGTCTTGCGGATGAAGTCGCGGTTGAAGTTCATCAGGAACCGCACCTCGTCGGGCGACCGCTTCCAGTTCTCCGTGGAGAAGGCGTACAGCGAGACCGCGCCGACGCCCATCTCGATGGCGCCCTGGAGCACGTCGAGCACCCGCTCCGCGCCGACCTTGTGGCCCTCGGTGCGCGGCAGACCCCGCTCCTTCGCCCAGCGCCCGTTGCCGTCCATGACGATCGCCACGTGGCCCGGCACCAGCTCGGACGGCAGCTTCGGCGCACGCGCACCCGACGGGTGCGGCTCCGGCGCCTTGTACTCGCGGCGCTGCCGCCCCAGGAATCCGCCTACGGCCATGTGTCCAGCTCCTCGTCCTCGTGCCCCTGCAGTCTTGCGGGTGCCTACTTTTCCACGAACCGGAGCGACCGCAGACCCCGCTCCAGGTGCCAGTGCAGGTAAGCGGCGACCAGCCCGCTGCCCTCGCGGACGTGCCGCGGCTCGGCGGCGTCCGCGGTCTCCCAGTCTCCCTGGAGCAGCGCGCCCAGCAGCACCAGGGTGGGCGTGGACGGCACCACGCTGCCCGGCATCCGGCAGTCCACGCAGACCGAGCCACCGCCCGCGACCGAGAAGAACCGGTTCGGCCCGGGCATCCCGCACCGCGCGCAGTCACCGAAGCTGGGGGCGTAGCCGTTGACGGCGAGCGAGCGCAGCAGGAAGGCGTCGAGGATCAGGTTCGGGGCGTGCTCGCCGCGCGCCAGCGTCCGCAGCGCGCCGACCAGCAGCAGGTACTGCTGCACCGCCTGCTCGCCCTCCTGCTCGGTGAACCGCTCCGCGGTCTCCAGCATGGCCGTGCCGGCGGTGTACCGGTCGTAGTCGGCGACGATCGGCCCGCCGTACGCGGCGATGGTCTCGCTCTGCGTGCACAGCGGCAGCCCGCGGCCGACCAGCTCGCTGCCCCGGGCGAAGAACTGCACGTCGACGTGGGAGAACGGCTCCAGCCGCGCTCCGAACTTCGACTTGGTGCGGCGCACCCCGCGGGCGACCGCGCGCACCCGGCCGTGCCCGCGGGTGAGCAGCGTGATGATGCGGTCCGCCTCGCCGAGCTTCTGGGTGCGCAGGACGACGCCGTCGTCCCGGAAGAGACTCATGGCCCCATTCTCCCGCACCCGCCCCCGCACCCGACGGGGCCTTCACGTCCCCGCCCGGGCACCGCCTAGACGTCGACCATCCAGGCGCCGTCCTCCTCGTCGTCGACCCGCGTCTCCAGGTCCCGCAGGTTCATCCCGGCCTCCCACAGCTCGCGGAACCGCCGCAGCCGCTGCCCGACGTGGTCGGGGCGGGCGATCAGCCGGGTCTTGACGTTGACGTCCCGCAGGTCCTGCTCGATCTCGAACGAGACGCCCTCGTCGTAGAGGATGAAGTCGGTGGTGGTGCCCCGCTGCAGGTGCGGCGGGAGTTCCTGCAGGACCGCGGCGCGCAGTTCGATGCCGAGCAGTTCCTGTTCCTCGCAGAGCCGCAGCAGCTTGTCGTCGAGCATCTCCGCGGACTCCAGCAGGAACAGCCGCTGCACGACCACGCCCCGCTCGATGGCCTCCCGCTGGGCCTGGAGGTAGCGGGAGGCGGGCTCGCTGTTCCAGAACTCGCGGTCCACCGAGGTGCTGGTGGCGAAGATAGACCGCTCGGTGGACTGCGTCAGGGACAGCATCCAGTCGTGGTTCTCGCCCGCGCACTCGGTGGTGAGGTTGTTGAGGTCGGCCATGTGGCGCACCACCCGCTCCAGTTCGGCGCGGGCGAAGGTCAGCAGGATGTCCGGCCCGGTGGTGAGCACCTCGGCGAGGGAACGCCGGGACTGCTCGGGCACGGAATCGGCGATGACCCGGTCGACCCGGTAGGCGACGGCCTCCACCGGCCCCGTGGGCGCGGCGGGCGCGGCGGGCGTGCCGGCGGCGGGTCGGCCGGCGTCCGCCCCGCGGGGTTCCGCGGCCTGCCGTTCGAGGCTCGCGCGGACCGCGGCGGCGGTGTCGTCCAGCGCGGCCCGGGTGTCGCGGGTCGCCCGGGCCTGCCGCCCGGCCTGCCGGGACAGCTCGGCCAGGTGCGGGACGACCAGGGCGGTGGCGCCGCAGAGGACGGCGAGGGCGAGCCGCAGCAGCGGCCCGTCGTCGAGGTCGACGGCGGTGGTGACGGCGAAGACCAGCGCCGTCAGCGCCAGGCCGACGCCGGCCCGCCGCAGCAGCGGTGTCCGGTCCTCACGCCCGGCCGGGCGCGCCGGGCGCGTGGTCTCGTCGGGCTGTGGTGACTGCGTGGTGCTCATCTCGCTTCTCCCCCCGTTGGGATGTCCGTGGGATCGGCTGTGCGGGCGCGTCAGCGGTACGGGCGTCGTCTGCTCAGGGGGCCATCACCGCCTCCTGGTGCAGTGCGGGGATGGCGTGGAGGGCGAGCTGGTCGCGGATCCGGTGGACCAGGGACTGCCACTGCCGGGTGAACCCGGGCCGCTCCTCCAGCGCGTCCCACAGGGCGGCGAGCGAGGGGTCGAGACGGGCCCGGGGCATCCACAGGTGCAGCAGGTGGTCGACGGCCGGCCGCAGCGCCCGCACCACGGCGGTGCCGTCCGCGGATCCCAGCCGGCTGCCGTCGAGGAGGCGGACGACGGTGGTGAGCAGCCAGTCGTGCAGGGCGAGGTCCTCGCAGAGGGCGGCCACCTCGGCCGGGTCGGCGTCGGGCGGGACGCGCAGCGTGAGGGTGCGCAGCTCGTCCTCGGCGAGGGTGAGCCGCTCGATCGACGGCCCGCGGCCGTGCTCGGCGGGCAGCGCGGTCCAGCGCAGCCGGGTGGGGCGGGACTTGAAGGGCGGCCGCTGGTCGAGCAGCGGGTGCCGCAGCAGCCGGGTGAGCAGGCCGTCGGCGATCAGGCCGACGTCGAGTTCGCCGCGCCGCGCCCCGGCGAGCAGACCGGCGGCGACGGCCTCGCGGGGCAGCTTCCCGAACGGTTCGAGGACGCCCGGCCGCACGAGGTAGTGGCCCCAGGGCCGGCGGTGGTCGGGGCCGCGCGGGGCGACGCCCAGGCGGGCGGAGGTCTGCAGCACCCGGCCCTCGGTGAGGACGCCGCGGACGGCGACGGTGCCGACGGCGCGGACCCTGGCGCCCGTGGTGCTGGGCAGCGGGCAGTCCACGCCGGTGAGGGCGTCCGGGGAGCGGGCGTAGAGGTTGGGGCGCTCGGAGACCAGGACCCGTTCGTCGGCGCGCAGCCGCAGGAGCTGGGCGGCGGCACGGATGTCGAGCGCCTGGTGCGCGGGCAGCAGCCCGGTCCGCACCTCCCCGCACCACAGCACGGGCCGCTGCGCGTCGTCGTGCGACGCCGCTACCCGCCCGGCAGCCGGCGCCCGCCCCGACGCCGGGGGCCGCCCCTCCGCCGGGGGCCGCCCTGACGCCGGAACCTGTTTCTCCGCAGGGGCCCGCCCCTCCACCGGAACCTGCCCCGACGCCGAAGCCCGCCCCTCCACAGGAACCTGCCCCGACGCCGAAGGCAGCCCCTCCGCCGAAGCCCGACCGGCGGCCGAGGCCCCACCGGCGGCCGGAGCCCGCCCCGGTGTCGGCGTCGTGTCCCGTTCCGGCGTCATCCCGGCACCCCCCTCCATGACCCTGCCCACCCCCCGGCCCCCCGTCACTGTCCGGCGTAGAAGACGTAGGAGATCCGGTCGGCGACCGACGCGGGCACGGCGACGCCCTCGCCCGCGGACCGGGTGGCGACCTGCCGGAGGGCGCCGGGGTCGACCTCGGTCTGGTCGAGGATCACCCGGACCGCGTGTTCCACGGGCAGGAAGCGGTTGGGCAGCACCGAGCAGGTGCGGTAGGCGGCGAAGGACGCGGCGCGGGGCTGGAGCCGCAGCAGCGGCGGCATCTCGTCCCAGTCCGTCGGGAACGGGCCCTCGTGCGGCCGGGGTGTGAGCACCGCCTCCCCCTCGTGGCGCAGCAGCCCCAGCCGGGCGAGCTGCCAGACGGCGGCGAGGAACGGGCAGGACCACAGCTTGCCGCCGCCGGGACGCTCGCTCCACAGCTCGACGTCGAGGAACACGGAGTGCTGCCGGGCGGCGGTCTCCCTCGGCGCCTGCCAGGGGATCGCCTTCTTCATGGCCTGCGGCGCCCGCACGACCGGACTGCGCTCGCCGTTGGCCAGCCAGCCGGTCTGGCCGGCGGGCGGGCGCGCGCCGTAGGTGCCCGGCGGCGGGGACTCCACCAGCCGCCCGGCGACCGCCTCGGCCACCTGCGCGCCGTCGGCCTCCGCACAGCCGGACTCGCGGGCCAGGTAGTCGACGGTCAGCCCGGCCCGCTCCGCCTCCGCGAGCAGCATCGGCACGACCTCGCGGGGGGTGGCGAAGCGGGTGAAGTAGTCGTCGATCAGGAAGCAGGTGGAGATCCGGGGCCGTTTGCCGGTCTCGGCGGCGACGGCCCCGCCGACCGCGGCGGCCCAGTGCGCGACCCGCGCGAAGTGGCCGCGCAGGCGTTCGGGGCCGGCCTCGAAGTCCTCCATGTAGAGATGGCCGAGTTCGAGCGAGAGGTGGGAGAGCGGCACCGCCTCGGTACGCGGCTCGGCGGTGGTCTCGCGGAACACGGACTCCGTCATGGCCGCCCCCAGTAGGCGTCGTCGGTGAGGCGGCGGGCGATCTCCTCGAGCGCCTCGAGGGTCTCCTTGTTGGCGATCTGCTTGGCGAGCACGTCCTCCTCGGTGATCAGCTGCTCGCGCCACTGCAGGATCGGCTCGAGCGGCACGATGCCGAGGACGACGCTGTCGCCGATGCGGTGCTCGGAGGCGAGGCGCCGCAGCGCCTCGTCGCAGGCCTGCATCCAGGCGGCCTGCGCGGGGGACACCTGGGACCACAGCGCGGACTCGGGATCGGGCACGGCCGCCCGCACGAAGCGGATGTGGCCGCGCAGCGCCTCCTTGTCGTGCCCGTGTCCGTCACCGCAGTCGAGGATGCCGTGGTCCTTGTGGACCAGGCCGGCGGCGGCGATCACGTGCTGCCGGGTCCAGCGGTGGAACACCAGCCAGCGGAACGGCACGTGGCGCATCCGGGGGTGCGCGGTGGCCGCGAGGACCATGTCCATGGCGTAGCTGCGGCCGGCGCTGAGGTCGACGACGATCAGGTCGAACTCGGTGTTGAGCCGCAGCAGCAGGTCGACGCAGCGTTCCAGGGTGTCCTCGTCGGTGGCGAACTCGCCGCCGCTGATGTTGCCGGGGTAGAGCACCAGCCTCCCGGCCTGGTTGGGCCGGTTGCGCAGCACGGGGTGCTCGGTCTGCCGCCACACGTCGATCCTGGCGGGCTCGTTGGTCTCGCCCTCCAGGTAGGAGTGCAGGCCGTTCTCCTGGATGCCGCGGATGGCGCCGGGCACGTCGAAGACGGCGGCGGCGGTGGGCGAGCCGAAGTCGAAGTCCACGTACGCCACGTGGTCGCCGAGCAGGGCGCGCTGGTAGGCCAGGTTGGCGCTGGTCACCGAGCGGCCGGTGCCTCCCTTGTCGGAGGCGGCGAAGACGAGCACGGCTCACACCTCCTGGGCGGCGGCGCCCCTGGCCTGGGCCAGCGTGTCGAGTTCCTGGAGCACCGGCAGGGCGAGCGCGAAGGCGGTGGCGGGCCGCTGCTCGACGAGCTCGCGGGCCCGGTCCAGGCGGGTCTCGATGGAGCGCATGGCCCGGCCGCGGCCCCCCTCGTCGGACGGGGCGGCCTCCAGCTGCTCCTTGCCGAAGAGGTGGGTGGCCTCGCTGAGGAGGTGGCGGGCGAGCTCGGCGAGGTCGGCGCTGCGGATGGGGTCCTGGTGATACAGCCCCCGGGCGGCGACCAGGCACTCCGTGACACGCTCGGTCACCGACCAGGAGAGCCGCGTGGGGATCCCCTGGAGCTCCGGGTAGGCGCCCGTGATGTCGTCCCAGAGGCCGGTGCCGTCGCCGTCCTCGATGCGGCGGGCCCACAGGTGCTCGAAGATCTGCTCGGCGAGCCGCAGCAGCCGGTCCTGGCTGGCGATGTTGCGGGAGAGCTCGGCGAGCTGCACGGTCCGCTTGAGCAGGTGGGCGGAGAAGTCGGTCATCCGCCACAGCAGCGGCGGCAGTCCGTTCTTGCCCGCCCCGGAGAGCGGGAGCGTCGCGCCGGGGCTGTGCAGGTGGACGTAGGGGTCGTCGAAGGTGAGCCGGCTGGTGACGCGGCCGCGTTCGGCGAGCCGCTCCATGATGGCGACGGTGCGGGTGAGGTCGTCGTCGGTGGCGCGGCGGCGCACCAGGTCGTGCACGAGGATGGCCGCGACGGTGAGCGAGTAGTACTCGGACTCGAGCTGGAGGCCGGTGGTCCGCCAGGGCAGGTCCTCCAGCGGCCAGCGGGTCTCGCCGAAGCGGGCGATGCCGGACCAGTACTGCTGGCTGATCTCCCACCGCAGGCGCAGCGCCTCGGCCAGTTTCTGCTGGTCGGCGTCGAGCAGGCCGAGGGTGAGGGTGCGGTCCGAGAAGAGGTCCTGGATACCGTCGAGGGCGACGACGGTGAAGTACACGTAGGGCAGGTTGTCGGCCACGCCGGACGGCTGGCTCACCGGCGGCTCGGACAGGTCGGTGATCTCCGGGGCGTCCCGGACGACGCTCCAGGCCCAGCCGCACTCGAAGAGCTGGTTGTCGTCGCGCAGCATCTCCTCGACGTCGATGCCGAGGACGAGGCTCTCCCCGATGGTCGCCCGCAGCGGCTTGAAGCGGCGGGAGAACTGCTGGATCACGGCGCGGTCGGACTGGCGGCCCTGTCCGATGAGCTGGATGAGCCGCTTGCCCTGGTCGGACTCGGGCTCGAAGACGTTGACGCTGAAGGAGCGCAGCAGGCTGACCATGGCGGCGGTCAGCCGGGCGCGGGTGGCCTCTCTGAGGTCCTCCACGGCCTGGCGGACGTCGCTGCGGGCGGTGGTGTCCTCATAGACCTTGAGGAAGCCGAGGGCGGCGAGGCAGAGCGTGATGGACATGGAGTAGGAGTCCACGACGCCCCACTGCCGCTGCTCCGGGGTGACCTGGTCCTCGGGCCTGCGGGGGCGGAAGTAGTGCCCGCCGGCGAAGGTGGGCTCGCCGTCCGGCCCGGTGTGCTTCTGCATGAACTCGCTGAGCACGGTGACGATGTTGGCCGGGATCTCCAGGCGGGTGCCGACGTGCTCCAGCGCGCGCAGGACGTCCCGTTCCGTGGTGTCGGGCTGGTCCAGGCGGAAGGAGGGAATCTCCGTCGCCGGATAGAGCAGGCACAGCAGCCGCTCGGCGTCCGCGACGGAGCTGACTCCGCCGAGCTCTCCCCAGGCGAACTTGCCGCCGTCCTGGAACGAGTGGCGGGCGATGGCCCGCCACACGTCCAGCAGGTGCTGACGCGGTTTGATCTGCATTCCCCGTTACCCCTCGTCACAGATCAACCGGGCGGCCTCCCGCCCGGCTCGTTCAGTCGGTCCCGCGGAAGCCGAGGGCGAGCAGCATGCCCTCGTGACCGTCGCGCAGGTTGAAGTCCAGCTCGTGGTACGTGACCTTCTGCGCCAGCGGGTCCAGGGCCTTGGCGACCTCGGGCTGGTCGACCTTGTAGGCCGGGTACTCGTAGGCGCCGACCTCGTAGCCCTCGGACTGGAGCATGAAGGCGGCGGCGAACGGCGCCCCCGGCTCCAGCACGCCCAGGAAGCGGTCGACCGCGGCCAGGAACTCCTCGCGGGAGTGGGACATGGACTCGGCGACGAAGAACATCGCGCCCACGCCCCAGCGTTCGGCCGTGCCGCCCAGTTCGAGCAGGTCGCCGGAGCGCGGCCGGGCCACCTCGCGGAACCGCTCGCGGCGCTCGCCGTGGACCGCCTTGTACTCGGGGTTGCCGGCGAGTTCCTCCCAGAAGGCGTCCCAGGCGGTGTCGAACCCGGGGGCGAGGGTCTGCCGGCGCAGGTAGTCGAGGTTCTTGGGCCCCTTCTCCAGGAGGGTGATCTCCGAGCACCAGGGCAGCATGCACAGCGCCGGGTAGAGATTGGCGCCCGCGCCCACGTCGACCCCCTTCACCGGCCCGTGGCGGCCGTCGCCGAAATGATCGGTGAAATGTTTGCCGACCAGGCGGACGATCTGCTGGTCGACGGCAAGTGGGGTGGCATAGTTCCGCTTCACATAATCATCTGGGCAGAACTGGTCCCATGGTGCTTCAGAATTGAGGGCCATTTCTAGAAAATACCAACGCCGGACCCCGCCCGAACCATCAACGCCGGGTCAAGATAGCAAACTTCGCCGCACCCGCACCTCCTCACCCGTCCTCAACGCGCCTGCATGGAACGGGACTTGGCGGGCAGGCTTCTCACACCCCCACCGGCGAGAGCCGGCCTCGCGCGCATCGATTTCACCCGATCGAAGGTGGTGCGCCCGCATGACCGCATATACGGAGGCCCTTCCCTCCGCCCCGCCGGAGTTGGTCCTCCGCCGCGCGGAGGAAAAGGATCTTCCCGAACTCCGCCGTCTCGACCACGAGATCTTCGGCCGGTTCGCCTACCCTCCCTTTCTCCTCCGCCAGCTCTTCGATCTCTACCAGCGGTACTTCCTGGTCCTGGACGACGGCTCCGGGCACCTGCACGGCTACGTGCTGGCCGGGACCGACGCGCTGGGCGAGGACTGCTGGATCCTCGGCCTGTGCGTCACCCAGGACCGCCGCGGGCGGGGACTGGGCCGCGACCTGATGCACGAGATCCTGCTGATGCTGCGGGACGACGGGATCGGCGTGGTCCGCCTCACCGTGGAACCCGCCAACAGCGCGGCCGTCCTCCTCTACCGGTCCCTCCGCTTCACCTGCGAGGAACCCGACGGCGGCCTGCGCCCGGACTACTTCGGCCCCGGCGAGGACCGCCTGGTGATGCGCCTGGACCTCACGCCCCCGCGCTGAACCGTCACGCCGAACCGCCACCGCGGCGGCTCCCCCGCGCGGGCGGCGGCGCGGCTCACGCCCGCGGCCCGAAGTCCCGCACGTACAGCCGCTGCCACGGCGTCTCCACCGCGCGGGGGTGGTAGTGGCGGCGGACCCAGGCCACCGCCCCGGCGGGCTCGACCCCGTCGAGGACGGCCAGGCAGGCCAGCGCCGTGCCGGTGCGCCCGCGTCCGCCGCCGCAGGCGATCTCCACCCGCCGGCCGGCTGCCAGGTCCCGGACCTCGGCCAGCACCGCCCGGGCCTCCTCCCGGTCGGCCGGCAGCCGGAAGTCCGGCCACCGCAACAGCCGCGCCTCCCACGGCACTTCCGGCGCGCGGCGGGCCTGCAGGTACAGCCCGAACTCGGGCTCCGGACCCGCCGGCAGCCCGTCGCGCAGCCCGCGCCCCCGCACCAGCCGCCCGGACGGCAGCCGCACCACCCCGGGCCCGTCCTCGGGCCAGCTCTCCCACCCGTCACTCATGCGCCCATCGAAGCACGTCCGCCGGCCCGGGCAACCTGATCGCACCACACCGCGGTCAGGAGGGGCGAGGAGGTCTTTGATGCAGACCGAACTGGAGGACCGGTTCCAGGAGTTCGTCCAGGCCCGGTGGCCCCACCTGGTGCGCACGGCGTTCCTGCTGACCGGTGACCGGCACCTGGCCGAGGACCTGACGCAGACGGCGCTGGCCAAGGCGTACCGCTCCTGGCGCCGGGTGCTGCGCGCCGACAGCCCGGAGGCGTACGTCCGGCGGATCCTGGTCAGCTGCAACAGCGACCGGTTCCGCAGGCGACGGGTGCCCGAGGCGCTGACCGCGTCGGTGCCGGAGCGGGCGGCCCGGGAGGACGAGGGCGAACGGGCCGACACCCGCCGGGCGTTGCTCGCGGCGCTGGCCGCGCTGCCGGCCCGGCAGCGGGCGGTGATCGTGCTCCGTTACTGGGAGGACCTGTCCGAGAGCGAGACGGCCGGGACGCTCGGCTGCTCGGTGGGCACGGTCAAGAGCCAGGCCGCCAAGGGCCTGGCCAAGCTGCGCGCCACCCCGGGGCTGGGCGAGGCGCTGGACCGGGCCACGGCCCGGACGACCACGGCGCCGCTGGGCGTCGGACACGGAGGGGGACGATGAACGAGCACGAGGTCCGCGGCGGCTCGACCACGCCGCGGGACGAGACGCTGCGCACGCTGCTGGCCGAGAACGCCGAGGGGGTGACACCCGCCCCGGCGCCCTACGAGACGATCCTGCGCCGCGGCCGGGCCGCACGGCGGCGCCGCACGACGGCACTGGGGGCCGCCCTCGCCGTCCTCACGGTGGCGCCGATCGGGGCGTACTGGCTGACCGCGCCCGCCGCCTCGGCGGACCGGGCGGCTCCGGCCGCCCCCACCACCGTGGCCGAGGGCGCGGCATCGGCACGGCCGAAGGTTCCCGCCCGTCCGGCCACCGAGGGGCAGTTGCTCGACGGGATCACCTTCGAGCAGGCCGCCGAGGGCCTCGACACCTGCCTGACCGACCGGCAGCGCCAGGAGGACCAGCAGGCCAGGGAGGAGTCGCGGACCGGAGAGCCCGGGGAGGAGGGAGCCCGGGGGTTCACCCGCGAGGCGCTGCCGCCCACCGGGGAGTTCAGGATCCTGCTCGCCATGCGGGCCACCGGGGACAGCAACTCCCCGGGCGACGGCTACTTCGTGGTCGCGGTGAACGACCCGGCGAAGGCCGCGGAGCAGGTCCGCGTGATCTGCGGCGTCAAGGATTCCCGGTTCGCGAGCCTGGGGGTCAGCAGGGGCGCCGCGGACAGCCCTCCGGACGCCGGACCGGTCGCCCTGGACATCAACTCGCAGAAGCTCTACAGCCAGTCGGTGATCGACAAGGGCAGCTGGAAGCTGCCCTTCCGGTGGGGCGCCATCGGCACGGTGGAACCCTCGGTCGCCAAGGTGACCGTCGAGTACGGCGGCGAGACCGAGGAGGCCGTGCTGGACGACGGCTGGTTCGTGGCGTCCGGCGAGCTCGACCGGCAGGTGACCCTCGCGCCGCACGTCAAGGGCTACGACGCCGCGGGCAAGCTGGTCTACGACTCCGACCAGGACAAGTACCACATGCGGACCCTGCCGTAGGCGGGAGGCCTCGGCGGGGCTCAGGAGGGCGTGCGGGCGGACTCCAGCAGGCGGGAGACGTCCTCGGCAGGGAGGGTGAGCGCCGCGCCCACCGTGGTGAGCACCTCCCGTTCGGCCGGGTGGTAGGGGCCGTCCGCGAGGGCCACCCGCGCGGCCTGGAGGAGAATCGATTCGCGCCCGGCGGGGGCGAGGTGCGGGGCGAGCGGGGCGAGCGCCTCGTGCAGTTCCAGGGCGATCCCGGCCTCGCAGGAGAGGCCCGGCCGGAGGGAGGAGGCCTCCTCCTCGATCACCCGGGCCAGCAGGGCGAGCTGGTCGGCGGTGCAGTCGTCGGACCCGGCGGCCCGGGCGCCCTCGGCGGCCGTCTCCAGGGCCGTCCGCGATGCCGTGCCGCCGGCCACCAGCACGGCCAGGGCCACGCTGTGCACGGCGTCCCGCAGCAGCGCGGAGAAACGGGCGGTGGTGGGGTGGTCCAGGACCTCCGCGCCGAACCTCGTGCCGCAGGAGGCGCATTCGACGACCGGGCCGGTCTCGCCCCGGTCGAGCAGCGGGACGCCCAGCACGGTCAGCCTGGACCGGCCGCGCATCCGCTGGTAGTTGCGGTCGCCCCCGCACCCGGGGCAGAAGAACTCGCCCTCGCCGGCGTCCGTCCAGGTGGTGCGCAGGCCCACCATCCGGGGTGCGCGCACGGGGCGCCGCCTGCTGTCTCGTCCGCTCCCTGGCAGCACGTCGCACCTCCGTACGGGTAAGCCGCGGCACCGTCGTCGCTCGCTCGGCGTGATGTTAGCCACACCACCGATGCCCCGTCAGCCCCCGGACGAGACCTTTCCGTGATCATCCGGGCAAGTGGCCGGAAAGGACCGGGGCCCGCCCGCCGCCGGCCGGTGTCGGCAGGCGGTGGACGGGCCCCGGGCGGAGCGCTCGGACCGGACGCGGACGGGACACGCCCGCCGGGGAGGTCAGCGCGACGCGCGGTTGACGGCCGAGACGACCGCCTTCAGCGAGGCGCGCGTGGTGTTGGGGTCGATGCCCATGCCCCACAGCACCTTGTCGCCGACGGCGCACTCGATGTACGAGGCGGCCTGCGCGGAGGCGCCCTCGCTCATCGTGTGCTCCTGGTAGTCCAGCAGGCGTACGTCGATCCCGATGTTCTGCAGCGCGTCGAAGAAGGCCGAGATGGGACCGTTGCCGGTACCGGTCAGCACGGTCGGCTCGCCGTCGACCGTGCAGCGCACGGCGAGGGTGTCGACGCCGTCCTGGTCGGTGGTGGACTGGCCGGTCTCGACCTGGATGCGGCCCCAGGCGTTCTCGGGGTTGGGCAGGTACTCGTCCTGGAAGATCTCCCAGATGTTCTTCGGCGTGACCTCGCCGCCCTCGGCGTCGGTCTTCGCCTGGATGATCTTCGAGAACTCGATCTGCATCCGGCGCGGCAGGTCCAGCTTGTGGTCGTTCTTCAGGACGTACGCCACGCCGCCCTTGCCCGACTGGGAGTTGACCCGGATGACCGCCTCGTAGGAGCGGCCGACGTCCTTGGGGTCGATGGGCAGGTACGGGACCGCCCACTCCAGGTCGTCCACCGTGACGCCCTTGGCCGCGGCGTCGGCCTCCATGGCGTCGAAGCCCTTCTTGATGGCGTCCTGGTGGGAGCCGGAGAAGGACGTGTAGACCAGGTCGCCCACGTACGGGTGGCGCGGGTGGACCTCCATCTGGTTGCAGTACTCCCAGGTCCGGCGGATCTCGTCGATGTCCGAGAAGTCGATCTGCGGGTCGACGCCCTGGGAGAAGAGGTTCATGCCCAGGGTGACCAGGTCGACGTTGCCGGTGCGCTCGCCCTGGCCGAACAGGCAGCCCTCGACGCGGTCCGCGCCGGCCATCACGGCCAGCTCGGCGGCGGCGACGGCGGTGCCGCGGTCGTTGTGCGGGTGCGCGGACAGGCAGACGAACTCGCGGCGGGACAGGTTGCGGTGCATCCACTCGAACCGGTCCGCGTGCGTGGACGGCGTCGAACGCTCCACGGTGGCGGGCAGGTTGAGAATGATCTCGCGGTCCGGCCCGGGCTGCCAGACGTCCATGACCGACTCGCAGACCTCGAGCGCGAAGTCCAGCTCGGTGTCGGTGAAGATCTCCGGGCTGTACTGGTAGCCGAACGCGGTCTCCGGGCCCAGCAGCTTCTCGGCGTACTCCATCACCAGCTGGGTGCCGTCGACGGCGATCTGCTTGATCTGGTCCCTGGACCCGCGGAAGACCACGCGGCGGAAGACCGGGGCGGTGGCGTTGTACAGGTGGACGGTGGCCCGGCGGGCGCCCTTCAGGGACTCCACGGTGCGCTCGATCAGGTCCTCGCGGGCCTGGGTCAGCACCGAGATGGTGACGTCCTTGGGGATGGCGTCCTCGTCCTCGACGATCGAGCGGACGAAGTCGAAGTCGGTCTGGCCGGAGGCGGGGAAACCGACCTCGATCTCCTTGTAGCCCATGCGTACCAGCAGGTCGAACATGGCGCGCTTGCGGGCCGGCGACATCGGGTCGATCAGGGCCTGGTTGCCGTCGCGCAGGTCCGTGGAGAGCCAGCGGGGGGCGGCGGTGACGCGTCGGCCCGGCCAGGTGCGGTCGGGGATGTCGACCTGCTCGTACCGGCCGTACTTGTGGATCGGCATCGAGGAGGGCTTCTGGCGGTTCACCATGGCGGATTCGGCTCCTTGGGTGTCCGGATGGACGGAGAGTCCTGGAGGACGGCCGACTGACGGCAGCAACGCCGGACACCGCGGGGAGGGGGTCGGCCTTGCGACTTACAGACCCTCGCCGCGGCAGCTAAGGAGGAGCAGCCCGTACCGCATGATGTGCCGCAGCCTAGCCGAGCCGCGCCACGATGCGCGCTCGCGTATCAGTATGCGGGACCCGTGGGATCACATGGCCAAAAGGTGCCCGATACCACAAAAGAAGCGACATCCTCGGTCACCGGCGGCTTTCTTGGGTCACTTGTCGTCACCTCTAGTGACATTGCCATAACTCACCGCAATCATGGTGAGGTATGAGCACAAATCGGGTCTTCTGTACGATCATCCCCCCACACATCCTCGACACGCTCTCCCGAAGCGGTGACGAACTCCTCTCCGGGCCCGCCCGCCGCACCCGGGAGCGCGACTCCCTGGAGCGCACCCGCCGCCGGCTGACCGCGGTCGCCGGCGCCCGGGCGGTGGCCCGTCCGGAGGCCGCGGAGGCCGGCAAGCCGCACCGCACGATCTACGACGCGGAGAACCGCGAGACCCTTCCCGGCACCAAGGTCCGCGCGGAGGGCCAGGAGCCGGGCCGGGACGCCAGCGTGAACCGCGCCTACGCGGGGCTCGGCGCCACCTTCGACCTCTTCCTGAAGGTGTACGGCCGCGACTCCATCGACGGCCGCGGACTCCCGCTGGACGCCACGGTCCACTACGGCGAGAAGTACGACAACGCCTTCTGGAACGGCGAGCAGATGGTCTTCGGCGACGGCGACGGCGAGGTCTTCCTGGACTTCACCATCCCGGTCGACGTCATCGGCCACGAACTCACCCACGGCGTCACGCAGTACACCGCCAACCTCGAGTACTACGGCCAGTCCGGGGCGCTCAACGAGTCGGTCTCCGACGTGTTCGGCTCGCTGATCAAGCAGTACACGAAGGGCGAGACGGCCGCGGAGGCGGACTGGCTGGTCGGCGCGGGGCTGCTCGCGCCGCGGGTCACCGGCAAGGCGCTGCGCTCCATGAAGGAGCCGGGCACCGCGTACGACGACGACGTCCTCGGCAAGGACCCGCAGCCGGGGTCCATGGACGACTACGTCGACACCCGCCAGGACAACGGCGGCGTCCACATCAACTCCGGCATCCCCAACCGGGCGTTCTACCTGGCCGCCACGGCGCTGGGCGGTCACGCCTGGGAGAAGGCGGGGCTGGTCTGGTACGACGTGCTGACCGGCGGCGCCCTCAAGGCGGACGCCGAGTTCGCCGACTTCGCCCGCCTCACGCTGAAGGCGGCGGCCACGCGGTTCGGCGAGGGCGCCGAGGCGCAGGCGGTGGAGAAGGCGTGGCAGGAGGTCGGGGTTCTGCGCCGGGAGGCGTGAGAACCGCGTGCCGGGCCGGCGGATGCGCTAGACAGGTGCCATGCGTATCGAGGTGACGCGGTCGGGTGGGTTCGCCGGGTTGGTCCGTCGGGCGGTCGTCGAGACGGCGGACCTGCCGCCCGAGGAGGCGGAGCGGTGGCACACGCTCGCCGGGGCGGCGCTCGCCGCGGGCGGGGGGCGGCCCCCCGGGGACTCCCCCGTCCGCGACGGCTTCCGCTACGAGATCACGGTCGACGGCCGTGTCCTGGAGGCCGGGGAGCACGACCTCTCCCCCGCCGGCCGCGACCTGGCCACCCGCGTCCTCACCGAGGGAACGCGGGCGTAACCGGCCGGGCCGCGCGGGCCGGCCGAGCCGGCGCAAGGCCCGGTCAGGCCGCGAGGGCCGGTCAGGCCATGCGGGCCGCCGGGCCCGGTCAGGCCGCGCGGGCAAGGCCCGGTCAGGCCGCGAGGGCCGGCCGGGCCGCGCGGGCACCCAGGAGCGGTCAGGCCGCGAGGGCCGACCGGGCCGCGAGGGCAGTCAGGGGCGGTCAGGCCGTGTGGGTCTCGCGGACGGTGCCGTCGAGGCCCGCGACGAGGACGGGCGTGCCCGCGCCGCCGAGGTCGCGGACGGCGGCGAGGTCCTCGGCCGGAAGACCGGCGTCGGTCACCACGGCCGCCGCCTCGAGCGACTTCGCGCCGGAGGCGACGGCCATGGCCACCGCGGTCCGCAGCGCGCTCAGCCGCAGCGAGTCCAGGGCGACGGTGCCGGCCACGTAGGTCCTGCCGGTCTCGTCCCGCACGGCGGCCCCCTCCGGCACGCCGTTGCGGGCCCGCGCGGAGCGGGCCAGGGTCACGATCTTGCGGTCCTCGGGGTCGAGGTCGTGCGCGCTGCTGTCGGTCATGCACCGAGCATACGAAGCCGCGGCGCCGCCCCGGCCGTCAGGCCAGCGTCTGGACGACCTCGCCCCGCCCCCCGGCGTACGTCACCCGTGCCGCCGCCCCGTTGACCAGCGGCAGCCAGGGCCGCACGTGCCCGCACTCGACGTCGGCGACGATCGGCACCCCGAGCCCGCCCAGCGCGTCCAGCACCGCCTCGTGCTGGGTCATGGTCGGGGTGTCCGGGGCGGCGGTGCGGCCGACCAGGACGGCGTTGGCCGCGTCGAACACGCCGGACAGCCGCATGCCGTGCAGCTGGCGGGCGATGGAGTAGGCGTTGTCCTCGCACGCCTCGACGTACACCAGCAGCCCCTCGGGGGCGTGTTCGCGGGCGAAGGCGTTCAGGTCCAGGTAGGGCGTGCCCGAGACCGGGGCGAGGGTCTCGACGCAGCCGCCGATCAGGCGCCCCTCGAGGGTGACGTCACCGGCGGCGTCCAGGCGGGTCCAGCGGCCCTCGGTGTTCAGGCCCTGGTCGCCGAGGCCCGGGTCGGCCTCCCAGTCGTCCCACCCCTCCGCGACCCGGTACCGGCCCGGCGGCACCTGGGTGAGCGGGCGGTCCGGCCCCTGCGGGGCGGCCACCACGTCCAGCCAGGACAGCAGTCCCGCGGGCGTCTCGTACGGCGTCTCCATCAGGCAGTTGCCGTGCACCGTCGCCCAGCCGGTGAGCAGGGTGAGCGGCGTCATCCAGGTGGTGGTGTCGGAGTAGCCGACCACCCAGGTCGGCTCGGCCGCCCGGATCGCGTCCCAGTCCAGGTGGGGCAGCAGGTCGACGACGGTCTCCCCGCCCCACGGCGGCACGACGGCCCGGATGTCCGGGTCGGTGAGCATGGCGGTCAGCTCGGCCGCCCGCTCGGCGACCGGGGCGCTGACGTGCGAGGGGGTTCCCATGCACTCCCCCACGACCACCTCGTGACCGCGGTCCCGCACGACCTGGAGCGCGTGCTCTAGGCGGGGCAGGAGCGGCTTCTGCACGCCGCTGGAGGGGGCGGTGACCCCGACGCGGTCGCCGGGACGCAGGGGCGCGGGGAAACGGATCGTCATGCCCCGCGATCCTGCCGTGCGCGCGGCCCCGGGGACAACGGCTTTACGGCCGGTCGAGCCGCAGCCGCTCCGCCCGGGGCAGGCCGGCCACCACCAGGTCGTAGGAGTTCTCGACCAGTTCGCGGACCAGCGCGTCGGGGAGCGCGCCGTCGGCGGTGACCGTGTTCCAGTGCCGCTTGTTCATGTGCCACCCCGGGAGGATCCAGCCCGCGTGCTCGCGCCGCAGGCGGAGCGCGTCGTCGGGGTCGCACTTGAGGTTGACCTTCAGGGGCCGCGCGTCCAGTGCCGTCAGGGCGAACAGCTTGCCGCCCACCTTGAACACCGAGGTGTCCGGGCCGAACGGGAAGTCCTCCACCGCCCCGCCGAACGACAGGCACAGCGCGCGCAGCTCCTGAGGGGTCATCGGTCCTGCTGCTCCCCGTCCTCGGTCGGCTCCGGCTCCACCGGCTCCACCAGCACCGTGACGATCTTGTTGCGGCGGCCGGCCGCGGACTCCGCGGTCAGCCTGAGGCGGCGGCCGTCGGGCAGCTCGACCACGGAGGAGGCCCCGGCGATCGGTACCCGTCCCAGCGCCTTGGCGAGCAGGCCGCCGACCGTCTCCACGTCCTCGTCGTCGTACTCCTCGACGCCGTAGAGGGCGCCGAGGTCGCTGATGTCGAGGCGGGCGGTGACCCGGTGGCAGCCGTTCTCCAGCTCCTCCACCGGGGGCAGTTCCCGGTCGTACTCGTCGGTGATCTCGCCGACGATCTCCTCCAGGATGTCCTCGATGGTGACGACGCCGGCCGTGCCGCCGTACTCGTCGATGACGACGGCGACGTGGTTGCGGTCGCGCTGCATCTCGCGCAGCAGGTCCCCGGCGTTCTTGGTGTCCGGCACGAACGCGGCCGGCCGCATCACCGTGGTGACCAGCTCGCCCTCCGCCTCGCGGCTGATGTGGGTGCGGCGGGCCAGGTCCTTGAGGTAGACGACGCCGATGACGTCGTCCTCGCTCTCCCCGGTGACGGGGATCCGGGAGAAGCCCGACCGCAGGGCGAGGGTGAGGGCCTGACGGATCGTCTTGAACCGTTCGATGACCACCAGGTCGGTGCGCGGCACCATCACCTCGCGGACCAGGGTGTCGCCGAGTTCGAAGACCGAGTGCACCATCCGGCGCTCCTCGTCCTCGATCAGCGACTCCTTCTCCGCCAGGTCCACCATGGCGCGCAGTTCGGCCTCGGAGGCGAACGGGCCGCGGCGGAAGCCCTTGCCGGGGGTCAGCGCGTTGCCGAGGAGGATCAGCAGCGACGGGACGGGGCCCATGATCCTGGCCAGCGGCAGCAGCACGTAGGCGGCGACCGTGGAGGTGTTCAGCGGGTGCTGGCGGCCGATGGTGCGCGGCGAGACGCCGACGGCCACGTAGGAGACCAGCACCATCACCGCGAGGGCGGTGAGCAGC
This sequence comes from Streptomyces sp. NPDC002640, assembly GCF_053592575.1. Lineage (NCBI taxonomy): Bacteria > Bacillati > Actinomycetota > Actinomycetes > Kitasatosporales > Streptomycetaceae > Streptomyces > Streptomyces sp. NPDC002640. Next base: position 83,109 of record NZ_JBSFVZ010000015.1, read on the forward strand.
GCCTGCCAGGTCTTGGCGAAGTGGTCGAGGCAGGCGTAGGTGACGAGGGCGGCGGCCGCCATCTCGCAGGCGACGCGGACCAGCAGCGCCACGTTGAGGTAGCGGGTGGGGTCGGCCGCCACCTGGGCCAGCTTGGCGCTGCCCCGGCGGCCGGTGCGTATGGCCTCCTCGGCGCGGAAGCTGGAGACCCGGGCGAGGCCCGCCTCCGCGCAGGCGGCGAGCCAGCCGACGATCACCAGGGCGACGACGCCCACGACCAGTTGGACGCTCATGAGACGGTCGGGGCCGGGGACGGGCCGGTGAGGCCCTTCTCCGCACGCCAGCCGTCCACGATGGCGGCCTGGAGGCCGAACATCTCGGCCTTCTCGTCGGGCTCCTCGTGGTCGTAGCCCAGCAGGTGGAGGACGCCGTGGACGGTGAGGAGCTGCAGTTCCTCGTCCATGGAGTGCCCGGTCGGCGCCTCCTTGCCCTGCTTCTCGGCGACCTCCGGGCAGAGCACGATGTCGCCGAGCAGCCCCTGCGGGGGCTCCTCGTCGTCCTTGGACGGCGGCCGCAGCTCGTCCATCGGGAAGGACATCACGTCGGTGGGACCCGGCAGGTCCATCCACTGGATGTGGAGCTGCTCCATGGCGTCGGCGTCCACCACGATCACCGACAGCTCGGCGAGGGGATGGATCCGCATGCGTGCGAGTGCGTAGCGGGCGATGTCGAGGATCGCCTCTTCGTCGACCTCGGTGCCCGATTCGTTGTTGACGTCGATCGCCATGGTGCTGGTCGGCTCTACTTCCCCTTGTGCCCGGTGGATCCGCGGCCGCCCTTGTGGGCGCCGTTCTCCGTGCCGTGCGTGCTGTCGTACTTCTCGTAGGCATCGACGATACGTCCGACGAGCTTGTGCCGGACGACGTCCTGGGACGACAGCCGGGCGAAGTGCACGTCCTCGACGTCTTCCAGGATGTGCTGCACCTGGCGCAGACCCGACTTGGTGCCGTCCGGGAGGTCGACCTGGGTCACGTCACCGGTGATCACGATCTTGGACTCGAAGCCGAGCCGGGTCAGGAACATCTTCATCTGCTCGGGCGAGGTGTTCTGCGCCTCGTCCAGGATGATGAAGGCGTCGTTGAGCGTCCGGCCGCGCATGTAGGCGAGCGGCGCGACCTCGATGGTCCCGGCCGCCATCAGGCGGGGGATCGAGTCGGGGTCGAGCATGTCGTGCAGCGCGTCGTACAGCGGGCGCAGGTACGGGTCGATCTTCTCGTACAGCGTTCCGGGCAGGAAGCCGAGACGCTCGCCCGCCTCGACCGCCGGCCGGGTGAGGATGATCCGGTTGACCTGCTTGGACTGCAGGGCCTGCACTGCCTTCGCCATCGCCAGGTACGTCTTGCCCGTACCGGCCGGTCCGATGCCGAAGACGACGGTGTGCTTGTCGATGGCGTCGACGTAGCGCTTCTGGTTGAGCGTCTTGGGGCGGATGGTGCGGCCGCGCGACGACAGGATGTTCTGGGTGAGCACCTGTGCCGGCGTCTCCTCGGCCTCGCCGGCGCCACCGGCCTTGAGCATGGCGATCGAACGTTCCACGGCGTCCTCCGTCATCGGTTGCCCGGTGCGGAGCACCAGCATCATCTCTGCGAAAAGGCGCTGGATGAGCCCCACGTCCCTCGGGTCGCCCACCGCGCTGATCTCGTTCCCCCGGACATGGATGTCGGCCCCGGGGAAGGCCGTCTCGATCACGCGCAGGAGGGAGTCGCCGGACCCCAGCACCGTCACCATGGGGTGCTTCGCGGGGACGGTGATCTGCGCGCGTGCGGGTCCCTCGCCGGGACCGGGTGCTTGGGGTGTCTGCGTCATGGGCCGGCCCGCAGGCCTGCACATCCTCCTCGCTGGAGTTCGCCCGCCACAGGTGGGCCTTCCGTATCCCAGGGTACGACGGGTCACGGTCAACACCCCAGGGGTTTTGGGGTCACCCGGAGCGACGGAACCCGATGGTGGGGACGGCGCGTCGGCGCGGCCAGGGCGCCGTGTCCCGGCGCAGCGGGGCGGGGATCAGCCCGTCGAGGAAGGCGTACCGGCCGAGGCCCTGCGGGTCCTGCCCCTCCAGGGACTGCACGGTCCGCCACCAGGCGGAGACCTCGGCCCAGCCGGGCGCCGACAGCGAGCCGCCGAAGTCCTGCACGGACAGCGCCGCCGTCAGTCCGGCGAACGCCAGCCGGTCGGCCAGCGGCCAGCCCGCCAGCGTCCCGGTGACGAACCCGGCGACGAACACGTCGCCCGCCCCGGTCGGGTCCAGCGCCTCCACCGCGATGGCGGGGACCTCCGCCGACTCGCCGGTCCGGCCGTCCACCGCGTAGGCGCCGTCCCCGCCGAGGGTGACCACCGCGAGGGGGACGTGCTCGGTGAGCGCGTGGGCGGCGCGGCGCGGGCAGTCGGTGCGGGTGTAGCGCATCGCCTCGTCGGCGTTGGGCAGGAACGCCTCGCAGTGCGCGAGGTCCGGGAGGTCGGCCAGGTCCCAGGCTCCGGTGTCGTCCCAGCCGACGTCGCCGAAGATCAGGGCGCCCGCCTCGGCGGCGTGCGCCACCCAGGGCTCGCGGCGGCCGGGGGCCAGCGAGGCGACGGCCGCCCGGGAGCGCGGCGGGAGGGCGGGCGCGGGCTGGGCCTCCTCCGGGGGCTCGTGGCCGTGGGAGACCATCGTGCGCTCGCCCTCGTAGGCCATGGAGACGGTCACCGGGGAGTGCCAGCCGGGCACGGTGCGGGACGGGGAGAGGTCGATCCGCTCGCCCTGCTCGAGCGCGTCCCAGCAGTACTCGCCGTAGTGGTCGTCGCCGAAGGAGGCGGCGAGCGAGGTGCGCAGGCCCAGGCGGGCCAGGGCGGTGGCCATGTTGGCGACGCCGCCGGGGCTGGAGCCCATGCCCCGCGCCCAGGACTCGGTGCCGCGGACGGGGGCGGAGTCCAGGCCGGTGAAGATGATGTCCAGGAAGACCGTGCCGGTCAGGAACACGTCGCAGGGCGGCTCGTCCGGGCCGCGCAGGGCCGCCAGCGGGTCGACCTGGGGGCCGGTGTCCTGCGGGGCGGGGGCGTCGTGGGGCTGGGGCTGGGGCTGGGGCTGCGTGGACGCTTTCACGGGCGGGGCCTTCTTGCCGGTGGTGCGGATTCGGCCAGTCTGCCCCATCCGGCGCGCCCGGGGCACACGGTCCGGGTCACCCGGGCGGGCCGGGGCCCGCCGCCTCGCCCTGCTCCGCGGCCCCGGGCGTCGTCCCCTCGTTCAGGCGACGCCGCGGATCCGGTGGACGAGGACCGCGCCCGCCAGGGCGGCCACGGTCGCGGTGAGGAAGAGGGAGGTGTAGCCGCCGAGGGCGACCACGGGCGCGGCCAGGGCGGGAGCCAGCACCTGGGGGAGGGAGTTGGCGATGTTGATCACGCCGAGGTCCTTCCCGCGCGCCGCCGCCTCGGGCAGGACGTCCGTCATCAGCGCGAAGTCCACCGAGGTGAAGACCCCGAAGCCGATGCCCAGGAGCACCGCGGCGGCGATCGCGCCCGGCCAGGTCTGCCAGCCGGCCAGCAGCGCCGTGGCCACCGCCATCAGCACGCCCGACCACAGCACGAACGGCTTGCGGCGGCCGGTCCGGTCCGACCAGGCGCCGCCCGCCACCACCGTCGCCAGCAGGGCCACCGCGTTGATCGCGGTGAGCACGAACACGCCCTGCTCCGGGTCGCGGTGGCCGACCGCGTCGCGCAGGAAGTAGAGCAGGTACAGCAGCCCGACGGCGTTGGCGAGGTTGACCAGGAACCGGGTAAGCCAGGCCCACGCCAGGTCCGGGTGGCGTCGCGGGTCGAGGCGGAAACCGGCCAGGAAGCCGCGCGCCGACCACGCGGGGCGCGCCGTGGCCGGCAGCGGCGCCTCCGGGTGGCGCAGGTACGGCAGCACGCCGAGCGCCGCGCAGGCGGCGCAGGCCGCGTACCCGGCGGCGATCCCGCCGGTCAGGGTGGCCAGCCCGGTGCCGGCCACCACGCCGAGGATCTGGGCGGCGCCCAGCCAGCCGCCGACCGTGCCGCGCTGCAGCCGGGGCACCCGGTCGGGGACCGCCGCGGTGACGGCGGCGAAGGCGGCGTTCAGGGTGAGCTGGACCAGGCACCAGCCGGTGATCATCGTCCACGGGCCGCGCGCCTGGCCGAGGAGCAGCAGCGACAGCGCCCCCAGCAGGGCGCCCGCCAGCGTCCACGGGCGACGCCTGCCGAAGCGGGAGGCCGTGCGGTCGGAGAGGGCGCCGAAGACCGGGTTGGCGACCAGCGCGACCATGGCTCCGGCGCCGGTCACCCAGGCCAGCATCGTCTCCTTGGACATGCCGTGGCCGGCGGCGTACTCGGCTGCCTGGGAGGCCAGCAGGATCTGGAGCGGGCCGTACCAGCCGATCCAGATCGCCGCGTTGGCCAGCGACAGGGAGGCGGTCCAGCCGCCCGGGACCCGCTCGGAGGGTTCCGCCAGCGGGTTCGGCGGGTCCGGCGGGCCCGGCAGCGGGCCCGCCCCGGACGCCGTCGTCACCCTTGGGCCCGCAAGGTGTCCCGCAGGGCGTCCCGCAGCCAGGCGTAGGAGGCCTTGGGGGTGCGGGTGCGCTCCGGGGAGTCGAAGTCGACGTGCACCAGCCCGAACCGCTGCTGGTAGCCCTCGTTCCACTCGTAGTTGTCCAGCAGCGACCAGACGAAGTAGCCGCGCACGTCCACGCCCTCCTCGATCGCCCGGTGCAGGGCGCGGAGGTGGGAGTCGAGGTAGGCGATCCGCTCCTGGTCGTCGAGGCCGGGGTAGGAGCAGCCGTTCTCGGTGATCATCACCGGCGGGAGGCGGTCGCCGTAGCGGTCGCGCAGACCGGTGAGGGTCTCGGTGAGGCCCTCGGGGACCACCGGCCAGCCGAACGCGGTCCTGGGCCGGCCCTCGATCTCGTGCAGCGCGAACGGCAGCCCGGCGGGCACGTCGAAGGTGCCGTAGGCGCTCTTCTCCCCGGTGGGGGCGCCGACCAGGGAGGGCGCGTAGTAGTTCACGCCGTACCAGTCGAGCCGCTCGGAGATGACCTCCAGGTCCGCGTCCACGTCGCCGGGCATCAGCTGGTCCAGCCCCTCCGGGTAGCGGCCCAGGAGGAGCGGGTCGGAGAACGCGCGGTTCATCAGGACGTCGTAGTGGTCGGCGGCGGCCAGGTCCGCCTCGTCGCCGGTCAGCGGCCAGGTGGGGCTGTGCGAGGCGGCGATCCCGACGCCGGTGGCCCCGGCGGCGCGCAGGGCGCGGACCGCGAGGCCGTGCGCGAGCAGCTGGTGGTGGGCCACCGGCAGCGCGTCGTACAGCAGCGTGCGGCCGGGGGCGTGCACGCCGAGGGCGTGGCCGAGGACGGTGTGCTCGGCGGGCTCGTTGAGGGTGATCCAGGTGGTCACCCGGTCCCCGAGACGGGCGGCGACGCGCTCGACGTACTCCGCGAACCGGGCGGCGGTGTCGCGGTCCAGCCAGTCCAGCGAGGCCGGCAGGTCCCAGTGGAACAGGGTGGGCACCGGGCGGACGCCGGCGGCGAGCAGGTCGTCGACCAGGCGCTCGTAGTGGTCGAGCCCGCCCGGGGAGTCGACGCGGGGCCAGGAGACGGAGAACCGGTAGGCGTTCAGGCCGAGGCCGGCGAGGAGCGCGACGTCCTCCCGGTGCCGGTGGAAGCTGTCGCAGGCGACGGCGGCGGTGGAGCCGTCGCGGATCACGCCGGGGCGGGCCTCGAAGACGTCCCACACGGACGGCCCGCGCGCGTCGACGGCGCCCTCGATCTGGTGCGCGGAGGTGGAGGCGCCCCAGAGGAAGCCGGGCGGGAACGGGGGAAGCGCGTCGGCGGCCATGCGCGGATCCTGCTCACTCCACGGTGACGGGTCAACACCCTTGCGCGCAACGGATCCTGGCCCGGCCGCGGGGCCCGCCCGCCACCTCCGGCCCCCAGCGGCCCCGGCCCCGCACCGCACCACGGAACCGGCCCCCGCGGGGCGGACGGACCGGCCCCTCGCGGGGGGTGTGGGGCGGTGCTGTGGGACGGGTCACGGTGGTCGGAGGCGGGTGCGGACGGCCGTCGGTACCGGGGGGTCGCGGGATCGGGGAGAATGGGCGGCATGAGCGTTCGTACACAGTCACCGCAGCCGTCCGAGGACCTCCACCGGGCCGGCTTCGCCTGCTTCGTGGGCCGCCCCAACGCGGGCAAGTCCACCCTCACGAACGCGCTGGTGGGCCAGAAGGTGGCGATCACCTCCAACCGCCCCCAGACCACCCGGCACACGGTCCGCGGCATCGTGCACCGCCCGGACGCGCAGCTGATCCTGGTGGACACCCCCGGGCTCCACAAGCCGCGCACCCTCCTCGGCGAGCGGCTCAACGACGTGGTCCGCACCACCTGGGCCGAGGTCGACGTGATCGGCTTCTGCCTGCCCGCCGACCAGAAGATCGGCCCCGGCGACCGCTTCATCGCCAAGGAACTCGCGGCGATCAAGAAGGCCCCGAAGGTGGCGATCGTCACCAAGACCGACCTGGTGGACTCCAAGCAGCTCGCCGAGCAGCTGATCGCGGTGGACCAGCTCGGCAAGGAGCTGGGCATCACCTGGGCGGAGATCATCCCGGTGTCCGCGACCGCCGGCAAGCAGGTGGACCTCCTCGCCGACCTGCTGATCCCGCTGATGCCGGAGGGCCCCGCGCTCTACCCGGAGGGCGACCTCACCGACGAGCCGGAGCAGGTGATGATCGCGGAGCTGATCCGCGAGGCCGCCCTGGAGGGCGTGCGGGACGAGCTGCCGCACTCCATCGCCGTGGTCGTCGAGGAGATGCTGCCGCGCGAGGACCGGCCGGCCGACAAGCCGCTGCTGGACATCCACGCCAACCTGTACATCGAGCGCTCCAGCCAGAAGGGCATCGTCATCGGCCCCAAGGGGCAGCGCCTGAAGGATGTCGGGATCAAGTCCCGCAAGCAGATCGAGGCGCTGCTGGGCACCCCGGTCTTCCTCGACCTGCACGTGAAGGTCGCCAAGGACTGGCAGCGCGACCCGAAGCAGCTGCGCAAGCTGGGCTTCTAGGGCTTCCAGGGCTTCCAGGGCCCGCGCACGTCACGGGAACGGCCCCGGCACCGCGTCCACGGTGCCGGGGCCGTCGTCGTAGGCGCCCGGGCTCAGGCGGGGAACTCGTACGCCTCGACCTCGGCGAGGTAGCGGGCCCGGCGCTCCTCGTCGTCCTCCAGGAAGGAGGCGAGGAAGGAGTTGCGGGCCAGCTCCCGCAGCCGCTCCTCGTCCAGCCCCAGCCGGTCGCGGACGGCGTCGAAGTTGTCCTGGACGTAGCCGCCGAAGTAGGCGGGGTCGTCGGAGTTGACGGTGCACATCAGGCCCGCCTCCAGCATCGCCGGCAGCGGGTGCTGCTCCAGGACGTCGACGGCCCGCAGCCGCACGTTGGAGAGCGGGCACAGCGTCAGCGGGATCCGCTCCCGGACCAGGCGTTCCACCAGCGCCGGGTCCTCCATGCACCGCAGGCCGTGGTCGACCCGTTCGACGCCGAGCACGTCCAGCGCCTCGGTGATGTACGCGGCGGGCCCTTCCTCACCGGCGTGCGCGACCCGGCGCAGGCCGAGCGCGGCGGCGGCCTCGTAGACCTCCCGGAACTTCACCGGCGGGTGCCCCACCTCGGCGGAGTCCAGGCCGACGCCGGTGATGCGGTCCAGGTGGGGCCGGGCCAGCTCCAGCGTCTCCAGGGCGGACTCGGCGGACTCGTCCCGCAGGAAGCACATGATCAGCCGGGTGGAGACGCCGTGGGTCTCCTCGCTCCGGGCCAGGGCGCGCCCCAGGCCCTCGACCACGGTGCCCATCTCCACGCCGCGGGCGAGGTGGGCCTGCGGGTCGAAGAAGATCTCGGCGTGCCGCACGCCCTGGGCGGCGGCCCGGCGCAGGTAGGCGTCGGCGAGGTCCTCGAAGTCCCGCTCGGTGCGCAGCACCGCCATGCAGGCGTAGTACAGGTCGAGGAAGGACTGCAGGTCCTCGAAGGCCTGGGCGGCGCGCAGCGCGTCGACGCTCGGGTACGGCAGGGCGACGCCGTTGCGCTCGGCGAGCTCGAAGGCAAGCTCCGGCTCCAGGGTGCCTTCGATGTGAAGGTGCAGTTCGGCTTTGGGGATGGGCATCAAAGGATGATACGCAAAAGTCCCGCAGTGTCCTGGATCGACCTCAGACCCGTTTGGGTACCGGCACCCGCTGGAGGTCCCGGGCCACGGTCAGTTCGCCCTCGAAACCGGCCGCACGCGCCTGCCGTTCGAACTCCTCGGGGTCCGGGTAGCGCTGGCTGAAGTGGGTGAGGACCAGGTGGCGCACGCCGGCGTCGCGGGCGGCCCGGGCCGCCTGGCCGGCGGTGAGGTGCCCGTGCTCGTCGGCGAGGGCCACGTCCTCGTCGAGGAAGGTGGACTCGATGGTGAGCAGGTCGCAGCCCTCGGCGAGCCGGTGGACGCCGTCGCAGAGCCGGGTGTCCATGACGAACGCGAACCGCTGTCCGCGGCGCACCTCGCTGACCTCGTCCAGGGTGACGCCGTTCAGCTCGCCCTCCCGCTGGAGGCGGCCGACGTCGGGGCCGGTGATGCCGTGCGCGGCGAGCCGCTCGGGCAGCATCCGGCGGCCGTCGGGCTCCACCAGCCGGTAGCCGTAGGACTCGACGGGGTGGGAGAGGCGGTGGGCCTCCAGCGTGTACCCGGCGGTCTCGGCGACCGGGCCGTCGGAGTCGACCGGCGCCTCGGTGAGCCGGACCGTCTCCCGGTACGCGGTGGCGTACCGCAGCCGGTCGAAGAAGCGCTGCCCGGAGCGCGGGTAGTGGGCCGTGACCGGGTGCGGGACCCGGTCGAGGTTGATCCGCTGGATGACTCCGGCCAGACCGAGGGAGTGGTCGCCGTGGAAGTGGGTGACGCAGAGCCGGTTGAGGTCGTGCGCGGCGACCCCGGCGCGCAGCATCTGCCGCTGGGTTCCCTCGCCGGGGTCGAACAGGATGCCCTCGCCGTCCCACCGCAGCAGGTAGCCGTTGTGGTTCCGGTGCCGGGTCGGAACCTGGCTGGCGGTGCCCAGCACCACCAGTTCACGCACGGACACGTTCGCCGCTCCCGGTCAGCCGGGGGGCCACTGCAGGCCGCGGCCGCCGAGCACGTGGGCGTGCGCGTGGAACACGGTCTGGCCGGCGCCGGACCCGGTGTTGAAGACCATGCGGTAGCTGTCCAGCTTCTCCGCCTCGGCCACGGCACGGGTCTCGCGCAGCACGTCGGCGGCGATCTCGGGGGCCTCGGCGGCGAGGGTGGCGGCGTCCGCGTGGTGCGCCTTGGGGATCACCAGGACGTGCGTGGGGGCCTGCGGGTTTATGTCCCGGAACGCCACGGTCGTATCGGTCTCCCGCACGACGTTGGCGGGGATGGTCCCCGCGACGATCTTGCAGAACAGGCAGTCGTCCTGCGGCTCCCCGGCCATGGGCCCTCCTCGTTCGTGATCGTTCACGCACGGTCATCGTAGCGTCCGGGTCCGACACCACGGGGGCGGGTGCGGAAGCCGCCCGGCCCCGCCGCCCCCGCGGGCGCGGCCGCCGCGGGAGGGCGGGGGCCGCGCCCGGGTGTCAGCCGTTCGCCTGTTCGTCCGGTGTCGGCCGGTGTCAGCCGGTGTCAGCCGGTGTCAGCCGGTGGTCACAGCGACGGCGGCGTCTTGGCGGGGGTGCGCGACAGCGCCTCCAGCGCGATCCGCACGGCCTCGTCGAGCTGCGGGTCGCGGCCCGCGACGTGGTCCTGCGGCGTGCACACCACCTCGACATCGGGGTCGACGCCGTGGTTCTCGACGCCCCAGCCGAGCTCCTCGAACCAGAACGCGTACTTGGGCTGCGTCACCAGCGTGCCGTCGACCAGCCGGTACCGGCTGTCGATGCCGACGACCCCGCCCCAGGTCCGGGTGCCGACCACCGGCCCGATGCCGAGGGCCTTGACCGCCGCGTTGACGATGTCGCCGTCCGAACCGGAGAACTCGTTGGCCACGGCGACCACGGGGCCGCGCGGCGCGTCCTGCGGGTAGCTCATCGGCCGCATCCCCCGCGGCACGTCCCAGCCGACGATCCGCCGGGCCAGCTTCTCCACGACCAGCTGCGAGGTGTGCCCGCCCCGGTTCTCCCGGACGTCGACGATCAGCCCCTCGCGGGCGACCTCGACGACCAGGTCGCGGTGGATCTGGGCCCAGCCCGCGCCCATCATGTCGGGCACGTGGAGGTAGCCGAGGCGGCCGCCGCTGAGCTCGTGGACGTGGGCCCGCCGGTCGGCCACCCAGTCGTGGTAGCGCAGCGGCTCCTCGTCGTCGGTGGGCACCACCACGGTGTGCCGGGGCGCGCCGCCGTCCGCGGGGGCGACGGTCAGCTCGACCGGCTTGCCCGCCGTGCCGGCCAGCAGCGGCCACGGCCCGCGCACCGGGTCGACGGGCCGCCCGCCGACGGCCACGATCGCGTCGCCCGGCCGCACGGCCACCCCGGGGGCGGCGAGCGGGGAACGGGCCTTGGGGTCGGAGGTCTCCGAGGGCAGCACCCGGTCGACCCGCCACCGCCCGTCCTCGTGCCGGGACACGTCGGCGCCGAGCAGGCCCTGCCGTTCGTCGCCGCCCTGGCCGGTGGGGGTGACGTAGGCGTGCGAGGTGCCGAGTTCGCCCTGCACCTCCCAGAGCAGGTCGACCAGGTCGTCGTGGGTGGCGACCCGTTCGACGACCGGCCGGTAGCGGTCCAGGACGGCCTGCCAGTCGACGCCGCCGAGGTCGGGGCGCCAGAAGTTGTCGCGCATCAGGCGGCCGGTCTCGTCGAACATCTGCCGCCACTCGGCGGCCGGGTCGACCGTCTGGTGGATCCGGCCGAGGTCCACGGTGAGTTCGTCGTCGCCGGAGACCCGCCGGTCGCCGGGCACGATCCGCAGCCGGCCGCCGCCCCACACCGCCAGCCGCCTGCCGTCACCGCTGACCGCGTAACCGTCGACGTCGTCGCCGAGGGTCTCCAGACGCAGCTGGGCCAGGTCGTAGCGTTCGAGCTCGCTCTTGGGCCCCGAGTCGTCCGGTGTGGCCCGGGAGGCGCCGAGCACGCCCTGCACGGGGTGGCGGAGCCAGAGCACGCCGTCCTTGGCGGTGCGCAGCGCGGTGTAGCGGGAGGCCTCCACCGGGAAGGGCACGATCCGGTCGGCGAGGCCCTCCGGGTCGATCCGGGTGGCGGGCGTGCCCTCGCTCTCCGGGGTCTCGTCCTTGTCGGGCGCGTCCACCGGGCGTCCGTGCCGCTGCGGGCCGAACGGGGACGGCGTGGTCGCGGCGAGGGTGATCAGGTAGGGGCGGTTGGAGCCGACGAAGGCCATGTCGAAGGCGTGCTCGTCGTAGACCGGGTCGAAGGCGCGCGCCGACAGGAAGGCGAGGTGCTTGCCGTCGGGGGTGAAGGCGGGCGAGAAGTCCCTGAACCGCAGCGGGGTCGCCTCGACCACCGACAGGTCGGCGGTGTTGGCCAGCTTGAGCTGGGCCAGCGCGCCGACGCCCGGGTGGGACCAGGCCAGCCAGGCCGAGTCGGGCGAGAACACCAGGCCGGAGCAGTCGCCGTTCTCGCTGCGGTCGACCTCGCGGACCTCGCCGCTCTCCCGCTCGACCAGCAGCACCCGTCCGTCGTGGGAGGCGACGGCGAACCGGCCGCCGTCGGGCGCCACGGTGAGCCCCAGCACCCGGCCGAGCCGTCCGCCGGCGATCCGGCGCGGGCCTCCGGCGGCGGGCCCGGTGGCGGGCGCGAACTCCAGGGCGTCCTCGCCCTCGGCGTCGGTGACCCAGACCGCCCACTCCTCGCCGTCCACCCGGAAGGCGCGGGCCAGCCGGTTGCGCACGCCCGGCTCGGCGGCCAGCGCGCGCGCCGGGCCGGAGCGGTGGGTGATCCAGTGGACCGCGCCGCGCACGGTGACGGCGCTGCCGCGGGCGGTGTGGTCGGGCGCGAACCCGCCGAGCCAGCGGGAGGGGGTGACGGGGTAGGGCTGGAGGTCGAGGCGCTGGCCGCCGAGACGGATCTCCGGACGGCGCGGCCCGGCACCGTCCAGGTCGTCCAGCAGCCACAGTTCGCCGGCCGAGACGTAGACCACGCGGCTGCCGTCGGTGGCGGCGTGCCGCGCGTAGAACACGTCGTCCCCGACCGGGGTGTGGCGGCGCAGGTCGGAGCCGTCGGCGAGGGAGGAGTACAGGGCGCCGACACCCTCGTGGTCGGAGAGGAACGCCAGGCGCTCCCCCACCCACAGGGGGTTCTCGATGTTGCCGTCGAGGTCCTCGTGGAGGCGGGCGAACTCGCCCGGCGTGTCCTCGGACTCGATCCACAGCTTGCCGGCGGTACCGCCGCGGTAGCGCTTCCACCAGGCCGCCTCGCGGCCCATCGGCGCGGAGAGCAGCACGGTGCGCGGGCCGAACGCGACGTCGCCGACGGGGCCGTACGGCAGGGTTTCCGCCGGGCCGCCGTCCAGCGGCACGGCCCGTGCCCACGAACGGCGCAGGGTGGCCTGTCCGTGCGCGGAGGTCACCAGGACCCGTCCGTCCGGGGTCCAGCCGCGGACCCGGGTGGTGGGCGCGCCCCAGTGGGTCAGCCGTCGCGCGGGGCCGCCGTCCACGGGCGCGACGTACGCCTCGGGGGCGCCGTCGCGGGTGGAGGTCCACGCGACGTGGGCGCCGTCCGGGGAGATCCGCGGGTGGTTCACCGGCTCGTTGTCGGCACTGACCCGCCAGGCACGGCCCCCGTCGAGGGGGGCGACCCAGACGTCGTCCTCGGCGGTGAACGCGACGAGGTCGCCGTGCAGGTGCGGGAAGCGGAGGTATGCGGGAGCGAGCGTCGAGGCAGACTCAGTCACCCCGTCAGCCTAAGCACCCGGGCTCCTTCCCCAACAGGGGTTTCCCGCACCCGTGCCGCCCGGCGGCACGTTTGCCCGCGGTGCGTACGGCACGCCCGCGCGGACGGCACGGGACCGCCAGGACCGCGGGACCGCTAGGACCAGCGTCCCGTGCGGCCGAGGAGGAGGGCGACCGCGGCCGTCCCCGCCGTGGAGGTCCGCAGCACGCTCCGCCCCAGCCGGTAGGCCCCCGCCCCCGCCTCCGCGAACAGCTCCAGCTCCTGCGGCGAGACCCCGCCCTCGGGGCCGACGACCAGCACGATCTCCCCCTCCGCCGGGAGGGCCGCCGTCGCCAGCGGCTCCCCGGGGTACTCCCGGTCCTCGTGCAGCACCGCCGCGAAGTCCGCCCCGGCGAGCAGCTCCGCGACCCACTTGCCGTTGGCGAGCTCCGCGACCTCGGGGAACCGGGTCCGCCGCGACTGCTTGCCGGCCTCCCGCGCCGTGGCCCGCCACTTGCCCAGCGCCTTGGCCCCCCGCTCACCGCGCCACTGCGTGATGCACCGCGCCGCCGCCCAGGGGACGATCGCGTCCACCCCGGTCTCGGTCATGGTCTCCACGGCCAGCTCGCCCCGGTCGCCCTTGGGCAGCGCCTGCACGACGGTGATCCGCGGGCTCGGCGCCGGCTCCTCCCGCACCTCGGTGAGCTGGCCGACGAGCAGCCGGTCCTTGCCCTCCGCTGCCTGGACGACGCCCTCGGTGAAGCGCCCCCGGCCGTCGGTGAGCACCACCGCCTCGCCGGGCTGGAGGCGCTTCACGGACACGGCGTGCCGGCCCTCGGGCCCCTCCAGCAGGAACGTGGGCCCGCCGGGGACGAGCTCGTCGACGACGAAGACGGGGGCGGTCACGGCGCCTCCAGGTGCGGTGGAACGGGGTGGGCGGTCGGAAAGGTACGACGGGGGCTGGAAATACCGGGAGCCGCCACGGCACGAGGTCCGCGGCGGCTCCCGGTGGGGCGCCTCAGCGCCCGTTGAACGCGTCCTTGAGACGGGAGAACAGTCCCTGCTGGCCGGGCTGGAACTGCCCGGTGGGCCGCTCCTCGCCGCGCAGCTTGGCCAGCTCGCGCAGCACCCGCTCCTGCTCCGGGTCCAGCTTGGTCGGCGTCAGCACCTCGACGTGGACGATGAGGTCACCGCGTCCGCCGCCGCGCAGGTGGGTGACGCCGCGCCCGTGCAGCGGGATCGACTGCCCGGACTGGGTGCCCGGCCGGATGTCGACCTCCTCGTGCCCGTCGAGCGTCTCCAGCGGCACCTTGGTGCCGAGCGCCGCCGCCGTCATCGGGATGGTCACCGTGCAGTGCAGGTCGTCCCCGCGCCGCTGGAACGTCTCGTGCGGCAGCTCGTGGATCTCGACGTACAGGTCGCCCGCCGGGCCGCCGCCCGGGCCGACCTCGCCCTCGCCGGCGAGCTGGATCCGGGTGCCGTTGTCCACGCCGGCCGGGATCTTCACGGTCAGCGTCCGGCGCGACCGGACCCGCCCGTCGCCCGCGCACTCGGGGCACGGGTTGGGCACGACCGTGCCGAAGCCCTGGCACTGCGGGCAGGGCCGCGAGGTCATGACCTGGCCGAGGAACGACCGCGTCACCTGGGACACCTCGCCGCGGCCGCGGCACATGTCACAGGTCTGCGCGGAGGTGCCCGGCGCGGCGCCCTCGCCGTGGCAGGTGTTGCACACCACGGCCGTGTCGACCTGGAGTTCCTTGGTGGTCCCGAAGGCCGCCTCGGTGAGCTCGACGTCCAGCCGGATCATGGCGTCCTGGCCGCGGCGGGTCCGCGAGCGCGGTCCGCGCTGCGAGGCCGTGCCGAAGAAGGCGTCCATGATGTCGGAGAAGTTGCCGAAGCCGCCGGCCCCGAAGCCGCCCGCGCCCGCGCCGGCGCCGCCGGCCTGGGAGAGCGGGTCGCCGCCGAGGTCGTAGACCTGCTTCTTCTGCGGGTCCGAGAGCACCTCGTAGGCGGCGTTGATCTCCTTGAACCGCTCCTGCGTCTTCGGATCGGGATTGACGTCCGGGTGCAGCTCGCGCGCGAGCCTCCGGAACGCCTTCTTGATCTCGTCCTGGGACGCGTCGCGGCGCACGCCGAGTACGGCGTAGTAGTCCGTGGCCACTTACGACTCCGCCAGGATCTGTCCGACGTACCGTGCCACTGCGCGTACTGCTCCCATCGTTCCCGGGTAATCCATGCGGGTCGGTCCGACCACGCCGAGCTTGGCGACTGCCTCGCCGCCCGAACCGTAGCCCACCGACACGACGGACGTGGAGTTGAGCCCCTCGTACTCGTTCTCATGACCGATACGGACGGTCATGGCCGAATCCTTCGCCTCGCCAAGGAGTTTGAGGAGCACGACCTGCTCCTCGAGGGCCTCCAGGACGGGCTGGATGGTGAGGGGAAAGTCATGTGTGAAACGGGTCAGGTTGGCGGTGCCGCCGATCATCAGCCGCTCCTCGGTCCGCTCGACGAGCGTCTCCAGCAGGGTGGAGAGCACCGAGGAGACCGTGCCGCGGTCCTCCGGGTCGAAGGCCTCCGGCAGGTCCTGCACCAGCTGCGGGACGTCGGTGAACCGGCGTCCCGTGGTCCGGCTGTTGAGCCGGGCGCGGAGGTCGGCGAGGGTGTTCTCGCCGATCGGGGCGGGGCAGTCGATCATGCGCTGCTCGACCCGGCCGGTGTCGGTGATCAGCACCAGCATCACCCGGGCCGGCGCGAGCGCCAGCAGCTCGACATGCCGCACCGCCGAACGCGTGAGCGACGGATACTGGACAACCGCGACCTGGCGGGTCAGCTGCGCCAGCAGCCGCACCGTGCGGGCCACCACGTCGTCGAGGTCGACGGCGCCGTCCAGGAAGTTCTGGATGGCCCGCCGCTCGGGCTGGGTCATCGGCTTCACGTCGGCCAGCCGGTCGACGAAGAGCCGGTAGCCCTTGTCCGTGGGGATCCGCCCCGCGCTGGTGTGGGGCTGGGCGATGTAGCCCTCCTCCTCCAGCGCGGACATGTCGTTGCGCACCGTCGCGGGGGACACACCGAGGTTGTGCCGCTCGGTGAGGGCCTTGGAGCCCACCGGCTCCTCGGTCCCGACGTAGTCCTGGACGATGGCGCGCAACACCTGCAGCCTGCGTTCACTCAGCACCGCGCACACCTCCGGATGTCGGCTCCGCCTCACCGCTTCTGCCCCTTGCGTCGACTGGCACTCTGCCTTCGCGAGTGCCAGTCGTCCTCAGCCAGTGTACGGCCGGGGGGTACGGCGCGGGCAAGGGCGGTCGCCGTGCGGTCCCGATAGCGTCGCCCCATGAGCGTGACCTGGGAAGCCCCTGGTGGGTGGGAAGACCTCGGCTGGGAGCCGCTGGCCCCCGGAGTGGGGCGGCTGCGGCTGCCGGTGTGGGACTGCACGGTGGGTCTGGTGGCGGGTGCCGAGGGGGCGTTGCTGGTGGACGCCGGTTCGAGTGTGGCGGAAGGCACCCGGATCCGCCAGGAGGCCGAGGAGCTGCTGCGGGCGGGACAGCCGGCCCCCGGTCCGGAGGGCGCCGGGCGGGGCACCGGGCGGCGGGTGACCCATGTGGCGCTCACCCACCCGCACTTCGACCACGTGCTGGGCACCTGCGTCTTCGCCGGGGCGGAGGTGTTCGCGGCGGTGGGCGCGGGCGCGCCGCTCACCTCGGACGACGGGCGGGACGCGCTGCGGTCCGACGCGGTGGCCAACGGGCTGACCGCGGAGGCGGCGGACGGCGCGCTGGAGCTGCTGACCGCGCCGGGGCACGAGGTGCACGACGACCACGTGCTGGACCTGGGCGGCGGCGTCCGGCCGCTGCTGGCCAACGTGGGGCCGGGGCACACCGCCTACGACCTCGCGGTGCTGGTGCCCGGACCGCGGCCGGTGGTGTTCTGCGGCGACCTGGTCGAGGAGTCCGGCGCCCCGCAGGCCGGCCCGGACGCGGTGCCCTCACGCTGGGCGGCGGCGCTCACCCGGCTGCTGGAGCTGGGCGGCGAGGACGCGCTGTACGTGCCGGGGCACGGGGCCGTGGTGGACGCCGCGTTCGTGCGGCGGCAGCGCGAGGAACTGTCCCGGAGGTTCGGCACGGCCTGGTGAGGCAACGGCCTGCTGAGGCGGCACGGCCTGGTGAGGCGACGGCCTGCTGAAACGGCACGGCCTGGTGAGGCGGCGCGAGGGCGTGTCGTGTACCCACCGGTCGGGATTTCTCCTATCGTCGGCCGAATGCGCCAGTACTCCGCCGACCTCACGCCGCCGTGGAAGAAGCCGAAGCCGGTGCCCGAGGTGCCGGCCGAACCCGGTCTGGTCGTGGAGGACCCGGCCACCGGGTTCTGCGGCGCCGTCGTCGGCTGCGAGGCCGGCACGGTGACCCTGGAGGACCGGCACGGCAAGCACCGCGTCTTCCCGCTGGCCCCGGCCGCCTTCCTCCTGGAGGGCCGCCCGGTGACCCTGGTCCGCGCCGCGGCGGGCGCCCCGCGCCGCCCCTCGCGCACCGCCTCGGGCTCGGTGGCCGTCCCCGGCGCCCGGGCCCGCGTGGCCCGCGCGGGCCGGATCTACGTCGAGGGCCGGCACGACGCCGAACTGGTCGAGAAGGTGTGGGGCGACGACCTGCGGATCGAGGGCGTGGTCGTGGAGTACCTGGAGGGCGTGGACGACCTGCCCGCCGTGGTCGCCGAGTTCGCCCCGGGCCCCGACGCGCGTCTGGGCGTGCTGGTGGACCACCTGGTGCCCGGCTCCAAGGAGTGGCGCATCGCGGAGGCGGTCACCAGCGAGCACGCGCTGGTCGTCGGCCACCCGTACATCGACATCTGGGAGGCGGTGAAGCCGTCCGCCCTGGGCATCGACGCCTGGCCCGTGGTCCCGCGCGGCCAGGACTGGAAGACCGGTGTCTGCCGCGCCCTCGGCTGGCCCGAGAACACCGGCGCCGCCTGGCGCCACATCCTCTCCCGCGTCCACGACTGGAAGGACCTCGAACCGGAGCTCCTGGGCCGCGTCGAGGAACTCATCGACTTCGTCACGGCCCCGGCCGGGGCCTGACCCCGCCGGGCACGCGGCCCGTCCGTGGCGAGGCCGCTCAGTCCACCAGGTCCCGCACCACCGCGTCGGCCAGGAGGCGACCCCGGAGGGTCAGCGCGGCGCGGCCGGCGGCGTAGGACTCCTCGCGCAGCAGGCCGTCCGCGAGGGCGCGGTCGGCGGCGGCGCGGCCGGCCGGGCGCAGGAGGTCCAGCGGGACGCCGTCCACCAGCCGCAGCTCCAGCAGGATCCGCTCGACGCGCCGGTCCTCGGCGGAGAGCAGTTCGCGCCCCGCCCCCGGCGAGCGCCCCTCGGCGAGCGCCGCCGCGTAGGCACCGGGGTGCTTCACGTTCCACCACCGCACGCCCCCGACGTGGCTGTGCGCGCCGGGTCCGGCGCCCCACCAGTCGGCGCCGCGCCAGTACAGCTCGTTGTGCAGGCAGCGGGCCGCGTCGGAGGTCGCCCAGTTGGAGACCTCGTACCAGTCGAACCCGGCCGCCGACAGCATCTCCTCGGCGATCAGGTACCGGTCGGCGTGCACGTCGTCGTCGGTCATGGGGACCTCGCCGCGCTTGATGCGGCGGGCCAGCCCGGTGCCCTCCTCGACGATCAGCGCGTACGCCGAGACGTGGTCGGGCCCGGCGCCGAGCGCGGCCTCCAGCGAGGCGCGCCAGTCGTCGTCCGTCTCGCCCGGGGTGCCGTAGATCAGGTCGAGGTTGACGTGGTCGAAGCCGGCCGCGCGGGCCTCGGCGACGCACTCCTCGGGGCGGCCGGGGGTGTGGGTGCGGTCCAGGATCCGCAGCACGTGGGGCCGGGCGGACTGCATGCCGAAGGACATCCGGTTGTAGCCGCCGGCGCGCAGCTCGGCCAGGTACTCCGGGCCGACGGACTCCGGGTTGGCCTCGGTGGTGACCTCCGCGTCCTCGGCGAGGCCGAACTCCTGGCGGACCGCGTCCAGCATCCGCACCAGGTCGCCGGCGGCCAGCAGCGTGGGCGTGCCGCCGCCGACGAAGACGGTGCGCACCGGGCGGGGGTCGTCGCCGAGCACCTTGCGGGCCAGGCGGACCTCCTCGGCGAGGGTGTCCGCGTAGTTGTCGCGGGAGGCCAGCACGCCGCCGCTGCCGCGCAGCTCGGTGGCGGTGTAGGTGTTGAAGTCGCAGTACCCGCAGCGGGTCGCGCAGTACGGGACGTGCAGGTAGAACCCGAGGGGGCGCGCGGCGGCGCCCTCGAGGGCGGAGGCCGGCAGCGAGCCGTCGGAGGGGACGGGTTCGCCGTCGGGAAGAGCGGAAGGCATGGGGTCCATTGTCCCCCACCGCCACGGCGTCCCGGGAAGACCGAGCCGGGGGCCCGGGCGGACCGGACCGGGTCCCGGGAAGACCGAACGCCCCGGCCTCCGGACCGCCTGGGGAAGGCGGCTCGGGGGCCGGGGCGCTGAAAAGGGTGCCGGGTCCGTACCCGCGTGGCGAACGCAGGCCGCGTACGGACCCTGGGTGCCGGCCGGGAGCGGATGAGAGAGGGCCCGCTCTGGGTCCTGCCGGCGGTCGTTCAGTCGTTCAGATCACAAACGGACCGAGGCGATTCAGCCCTGGAGGCCGGCGACCTTGGAAGCAAGCGCCGACTTCTTGTTGGCGGCCTGGTTCTTGTGGATGACGCCCTTGGAGACGGCCTTGTCCAGCTGACGCGCAGCGGCGCGCTGGTACTCGGTCGCCTTCTCGACGTCACCCGCGGCGGCGGCCTCGCGGGCCTTGCGGATCGCGGTCTTCAGAGAGGACTTGACGGCCTTGTTGCGCAGCCGGGCCTTCTCGTTGGTCTTGTTCCGCTTGATCTGGGACTTGATGTTCGCCACGAAGGAGCCTTTTCAGGTTCTTGGCACACGGGGCGGACCCCGGGGGCCGTGTGATTTTCTTGGGTGAGCCTCCCCGCACCGGACCCGGGACGAGCCCGGGCACAGGGCATGGAGACACAGCGACCCAGGCTAGCAGTCGCCCGTGGAGCGGCCCAAACCCGTCACAGGGGCCGGACCGTGGGACGATGGAGGCTGCGTACAGATCCGACCCGAGGCATAAGGCGCCTCAAGAGACAGGACCCTGCGTGCCCGCGACCCCTAACAATGTGCCCGAGCCGAGCCGTACCGACCCGGCTCTGATCCGCAACTTCTGCATCATCGCGCACATCGACCACGGCAAGTCCACGCTCGCCGACCGGATGCTCCAGCTCACCGGCGTCGTCGAGCAGCGGCAGATGCGCGCCCAGTACCTCGACCGCATGGACATCGAGCGTGAGCGCGGCATCACGATCAAGTCCCAGGCGGTGCGTCTGCCGTGGGCCCCGAACACCGGGGACCAGCAGGGCACGACGCACATCCTGAACATGATCGACACCCCCGGGCACGTCGACTTCACCTACGAGGTGTCCCGGTCCCTGGCGGCCTGCGAGGGCACCATCCTGCTCGTCGACGCCGCCCAGGGCATCGAGGCCCAGACCCTCGCCAACCTCTACCTGGCGATGGAGAACGACCTCGCGATCATCCCCGTGCTGAACAAGATCGACCTGCCGGCCGCGCAGCCCGAGAAGTTCTCCGAGGAGCTCGCCAACCTGATCGGCTGCGACCCCTCGGACGTGCTGAAGGTCTCGGCCAAGACCGGCATGGGCGTCGAGGACCTGCTGGACCGGGTCGTGGAGCGGATCCCCGCACCGGTCGGCGTCAAGGACGCCCCGGCCCGCGCGATGATCTTCGACTCGGTCTACGACTCCTACCGCGGCGTGGTCACCTACGTCCGTGTCATCGACGGCCAGCTCAACAAGCGCGAGCGCATCCGGATGATGTCGACGGGCGCCACCCACGAACTGCTGGAGATCGGCACCAACTCGCCCGAGATGCTGCCGGCCGACGGCCTCGGCGTCGGCGAGGTGGGCTACCTGATCACCGGCGTGAAGGACGTCCGCCAGTCCAAGGTCGGTGACACCGTCACGACCCTGAACAAGGGCGCCACCGAGGCGCTGGGCGGCTACAAGGACCCGAAGCCGATGGTGTTCTCGGGCCTGTACCCGCTGGACGGCTCGGACTACCCGCTGCTGCGCGACGCGCTGGACAAGCTGCAGCTCAACGACGCGGCCCTGGTCTACGAGCCGGAGACGTCCGCGGCCCTGGGCTTCGGCTTCCGCGTGGGCTTCCTGGGCCTGCTGCACCTGGACGTGATCCGGGAGCGCCTGGAGCGGGAGTTCGGCCTCGACCTGATCGCCACCGCCCCGAACGTGGTCTACCGGGTGGTCATGGAGGACGGCGGCGAGCACGTCGTCACCAACCCGAGCGAGTTCCCCGAGGGCAAGATCAACGACGTGTACGAGCCGGTCGTGCGGGCCACGATCCTCGCGCCGTCGGAGTTCATCGGCGCGATCATGGAGCTGTGCCAGACCCGTCGCGGCACGCTGCTCGGCATGGACTACCTCTCCGAGGACCGCGTCGAGATCCGCTACACGCTGCCCCTCGCGGAGATCGTCTTCGACTTCTTCGACCAGCTGAAGTCCAAGACCCGCGGCTACGCCTCGCTGGACTACGAGCCCACCGGCGAGCAGACGTCCAGCCTGGTCAAGGTGGACATCCTGCTGCACGGCGACAAGGTCGACGCCTTCTCGGCGATCACCCACAAGGACGCCGCGTACGCGTACGGCGTGCGGCTGGTCGCCAAGCTGCGCGAGCTGATCCCGCGGCAGGCGTTCGAGGTGCCGATCCAGGCCGCCGTCGGCTCCCGGGTGATCGCCCGCGAGACGATCCGCGCCATCCGCAAGGACGTCCTCGCCAAGTGCTACGGCGGTGACATCTCGCGTAAGCGGAAGCTGCTGGAGAAGCAGAAGGAGGGCAAGAAGCGGATGAAGATGGTGGGGTCCGTGGAGGTCCCCCAGGAGGCCTTCATCGCGGTGCTGTCCAGCGACGACAGCGCGTCCTCGGGCAAGGGCAAGAAGTAGGCCGGAACCGGCCGATGCGCCGGCCCGGCGTCACCGGAGGGGCCCGTCGTGTGATCACGGCGGGCCCCTTCGGCGTCCCCCAGCCGGAAGAACTGCGCAAATGCCTGCCCGTAGCCTCTTACATACCGCCGGGTCGGCCCTTACCCTGATGCCTGCTCGTCAGTTACTCGCGAGTTAATACGTTGAAAGCAGGGACACGCGAGGCCCTTGCGGGCGCGATACCAGCCAGCCCGACCACCAAGCCAGCCGCAAACCAGCCAGCCGCACCAGCAGCCGTCAGTAGTGGCCGAGCCGGCCGCACGCACTGCCGCGGGCCCCGGAGGATGTCGTGAGCGACGTACAGACCCAGATCGATAACCGTCCGCCGAGTGTGGCGAACCTCTTCCTGGAGCGCGTGGAGGCCACGCCGGAGGCGGAGGCGTACCGCTACCCGGTGCCGTCGCCCGCCGGGCAGGGCCCCGACGAGTGGCGGTCGCTCACCTGGAAGCAGGCCGCGGACCGTGTCTTCGGCATCGCGGCCGGCCTGATCGACCTGGGCGTGGCCCCGGAGGAGCGGGTGGCGCTGGCCTCGGCCACCCGTGTGGAGTGGATCCTGGCGGACCTCGGCATCCTCTGCGCGGGCGCGGCCACCACCACGGTCTACCCGTCGACCAACGCCGAGGAGTCGGCGTTCATCCTCTCCGACTCGGACAGCAAGGTGCTGATCGCCGAGGACGCCTCGCAGGTCGCCAAGGCGCTGGAGAAGAAGGCGGAGCTGCCCTCGCTCACCCACATCGTGGTGGTCGACGCCCAGGGCGTGGAGACCGACGACACGGTCCTGACGCTGGAGGACCTCGAGCGCCGCGGCGCCGCGCTGCTGGAGAAGTCCCCCGAGGCGATCAAGGAGCGGATCTCCGCGATCACCAAGGACCAGCTCGCCACCCTGATCTACACCTCCGGCACCACCGGCCGCCCCAAGGGCGTGCGCCTGCCGCACGACAACTGGGCCTACATGGCGAAGGCGATCGCCGCGACCGGCCTGGTCACCACGGACGACGTGCAGTACCTGTGGCTGCCGCTGGCGCACGTCTTCGGCAAGGTGCTGCTCTCCAGCCAGGTCGAGACGGGTCACGTCACCGCGGTCGACGGGCGCGTGGACCGGATCATCGAGAACCTGCCGGTGGTGCGGCCGACGTACATGGCGGCGGTCCCGCGCATCTTCGAGAAGGTCTACAACGGTGTGGCCGCCAAGGCCCGGGCGGGCGGCGGGGCCAAGTACAAGATCTTCCGCTGGGCGGCCGAGGTGGCCCGCGAGTACGCCAAGGTCAGCCAGGAGAACTACCGCCGCACCGGCAACGCCACCGCGCCGTTCGTGCTCTCGCTCAAGCACGAGGTCGCCGACCTGCTGGTCTACAAGAAGATCCGCGAGGCCTTCGGCGGCAACCTGCGCGCCTGCGTCTCCGGCTCGGCGGCCCTGGCCCCGGAGATCGGGTACTTCTTCGCCGGCGCCGGCGTGCACGTCCTCGAGGGCTACGGCCTCACCGAGTCCTCGGCCGCGTCGTTCGTGAACCCGGGCGAGGCCTACCGCACCGGCACCGTCGGCAAGCCGCTGCCCGGCACCGAGGTCCGGATCGCCGACGACGGCGAGATCCTGCTGCGCGGCCCCGGCATCATGCAGGGCTACCACAACCTGCCGGACAAGACCGCCGAGGTCCTGGAGGAGGACGGCTGGTTCCACACCGGCGACATCGGCGAGCTCTCCACCGACGGGTACCTGCGGATCACCGACCGCAAGAAGGACCTGATCAAGACCTCCGGCGGCAAGTACGTCGCCCCGGCCGAGGTCGAGGGCCAGTTCAAGGCGATCTGCCCGTACGTCTCCAACATCCTGGTGCACGGCGCCGACCGCAACTACTGCACGGCGCTGATCGCCCTGGAGGAGGCCGCCCTGATGGGCTGGGCCGCGGAGAACGGGCTGGCCGGCAGGTCCTACGCGGAGGTCGTCGCCCACGCGGAGACGGTGGCCATGGTCGACGGCTACGTGCAGCGGCTCAACGCGGGCCTGCAGCGGTGGCAGACGATCAAGAAGTTCCGGCTCCTGCCGCGCGACCTGGACGTGGAGCACGGCGAGATCACCCCGAGCCTGAAGCTGAAGCGGCCGGTGGTCGAGCGGGAGTACGCCCACCTCATCGAGGAGATGTACGAGGGCGCCCGCGAGGCCTGACCCGCCCGCACCACGGCGGCGGGGTCGCAGAGGGGACGTTCGGAACGCCCCGCTGCGGCCCCGCCGCCGTTCAGTTGCTCCAGGGGCAGCCGAGGCTTCGGAGGCTGCCGATGCTCCGGTGGCTACCGGTTACGGGCGGGGGGCCTGGGGGCGGGCGGCGCGGGCGATGACGTGTACCGCCTTCTCGAGGGCGTAGGCGGGGTCGTCCCCCGCTCCCTTCACGGCCGCGTCCGCGTCGGCGACGGCCCGCAGCGCCACGGACACCGCGTCCTGGGACCAGGTCCGGGCCTGCCGCTTGACGACGTCCACCTTCCACGGCGGCATACCCAGCTCGCGCGCCAGGTCGGCCGGGCGGCCGCCGCGCGCGGAGAGCAGCTTGCCGATGCCCCGCACCCCCTGGGCCAGCGCGCTGGTGATCAGCACCGGCGCGACGCCCGTGGACAGCGACCACCTCAGCGCCTCGAGCGCCTCGGCGGCCTTGCCCTCGACGGCCCGGTCGGCGACGGTGAAGCTGGAGGCCTCGGCGCGGCCGGTGTAGTACCGGCCCACGACCTCCTCGTCGATCGTGCCGTCGATGTCGGCGACCAGCTGGGAGGCTGCGGAGGCCAGCTCCCTGAGGTCGCTGCCGAGGGCGTCGACCAGCGCCTGGCAGGCCTCGGGGGTGACGGACCGCCCGGCGGCACGGAACTCGCCGCGGACGAAGGCCAGCCGGTCGCCCGGCTTGGTCATCTTCGGGCAGGCGACCTCGCGGGCCCCCGCCTTGCGGGCCGCGTCCAGCAGCCCCTTGCCCTTGGCACCGCCCGCGTGGACCAGCACCAGGGTGATCTCCTCCGCGGGCGAGCCGAGGTACGCCTTGACGTCCTTGACGGTGTCGGCGGAGAGGTCCTGCGCGTTGCGGACGACCACGACCTTCCGCTCGGCGAAGAGCGAGGGACTGGTCAGCTCGGCGAGGGTGCCGGGCTGGAGCTGGTCCGGCGTGAGGTCGCGGACGTCGGTGTCCGCGTCGGCGGCGCGGGCCGCCGCGACGACCTCCCGCACGGCGCGGTCGAGGAGCAGGTCCTCCTGGCCCACGGCCAGGGTGACCGGCGCGAGGAGATCGTCGTGAGCTGTTTTCCTGGCCATCGGCTCCAGCATCCCACGCGCCGCCGACAGCCCGGCCGGGGTCCGGTCAGGGCTCCTCGCGCCAGCCGTCCCACTCGGCGGCGAACGCGTCCAGGGCGGCGGGGTCCAGCTCCTCGTCCTCGTCGGCCAGCACGACCAGCCACTGGGCGTCCTCGGCGTCGTCCTCGCCGGCGAGCGCGTCCCGCACGATCCGCGGTTCCTCGTCGACGCCGAACCGCTCGCCGAGCACCTCGGCCGCCTCCTCCGCGGCCTCGCGGTCGGGCAGCACCAGCACATGTCTCACATCGTTCACGCCGACATTTTGCGACACGCCCCACCGGCCCCCCGTGCCGCCCCCGCCCTCAGCCCTCAGCGCTCGGCCCTCAGAGCTCAGCCCTCAGCCTTGGGGACGATCTGTACGTCCAGGTCGATCCGGATGCTGGGGCCGACCACCGCGATCCCGCGGGCGACCATGGCCTGCCAGCTGACCGTGAAGTCGTCGCGGTGCAGCTCGGTGGTGGCCCGGCAGGCGGCGCGGGTCTCCCCCTCCAGGCCGGTGCCGACGCCCAGGTACTCGGTCTCCAGGGTGACGGTGCGGGTGACCCCGTGCAGCGAGAGCGCGCCGACCACGTTCCAGCGGCCACCGCCCTGGTGCACGAAGCGGTCGCCGTAGAACTCCAGCGTGGGGTAGTTGGCGACGTCCAGGAAGTCGGCGGAGCGCAGGTGGTCGTCGCGCATCCGGACGTTGGTGTTGATGGAGGTCGCGTCGATCACCACGTGCATGGCCGACTCCTCCATGCGCCCGCCTATCCGCAGGGCGCCCGCGAAGTTGTCGAACCGGCCGTGGACCCGCGCCAGCCCGATGTGGCGGGCGGTGAAGCCGATGGTGGTGTGGCTCGGGTCGATCTCCCAGTCACCGGGCCCCGGAAGTTCCGGCGGCGGCGCCAGCTGCAGCCGGATGTCGCCCAGGGAGGCCAGCTCCCCCTCCACCACGAGGACCGACGAACGGTGGGGCAGGAACCCCTCGGCGGACACCGCGACCGTGTACTCGCCGGGCGGCACCGTGGCGACGAAGCTGCCGAACGGGTCGGTGCCGCCGCGCACCGCCTTGCGGCCGTGCGCGTCGGTCAGGGTGAACTCCACGTGCGGGACGACGTCGTCCACCAGGTCGAGCACCCGGCCGGCCACCACGCCGGCCCGGGCGGGTATCCGCAGCCCCGCCAGCGGTCCGGCGTCCGCCGTCGTAGTCCTCCGGCTGCTCAACCAACGACCGATCATGATCGGTGACACCCCTGTTCGTTATTTCCGCGTGACAGAAACATTCGATCACTATCGATGCCTTCTGAGCAAAAATGTTCGTGGCGTGAAGGTTGCGTAGAAGAGCCACTTTGTGTTACCCGAGGTTGCCGGCCATGGCGTTGCCGGCCATGGGACTGCCGGTCACGTCGGTCCGGACGCGGCGACCCGCAGCGCGCCGCTCCGGCCGGTGACGGCCAGCGCCCCGTCCCGGTCGGTGCGCAGCACCCGCGCTCCGCCCGCCTCCAGCGCCGCCACGGTGGACGGGGCGGGATGGCCGTACGGGTTGTCGCGGCCGCAGCTGATGAGCGCCAGCCGCGGAGCCAGACGGCGCGTCAATTCCGGGTCCTGGTGGGCCGATCCGTGGTGGGCGACCTTGAGGACGTCCACGCCGCCCCGCTCCGCGAGGAGGGGTGAGGCGGCGAGCGCCCGCTGGGCCGGGGGTTCCAGGTCCCCGAGCAGCAGCAGCCGCAGACCGGCCGTCCGCACCAGCAGGGTGACGCTGGCGTCGTTGGGGTTGGGCGCCACGCCTCCGCCGCCGGCCTCGGGCCACACCACCCGCCACCGCAGACCGTCCCCCACCCGCCTCTCCTGTCCCGCGACCGCGGAGGTGACGGGGACCCGCGCCGCCGCCGCGGTCCGGTGGACGAACTCCGCCTGGTCGACGGGTTCCGCGTGCTCGGTGGCGGCGATCTCCGCCACCGAGCGGCCCCGCAGCACGCCGGGCAGCCCGGCCACGTGGTCGGCGTGGAAGTGGGTGAGCAGGACCAGGGGGATCCGCCGCACGCCGAGCGCGGCCAGGCACCGGTCCACCGGCCGGGGCTCGGGCCCGGCGTCGACCACCACCGCCGTGCCGGGTCCGGCGTTGAGCACCAGCGCGTCGCCCTGCCCGACGTCGCAGACCACCATCCGCCAGTGCGGCGGCGGCCAGCCGGTGACCAGGCGGGTCAGCTGCGGCGGCCGCAGCACCGCGACGGCCAGCAGCAGCCCGCACCCGGCGCAGAGCAGCGGGCGCCGGGGCAGCCGCCGCAGGACGGGCAGCGCCGCCACGGTGACGGCGGCCAGCAGCGCGGCCCCGCCCCACCCGTCGGGCCAGTCGACCCCCGCGCCAGGCAGCCCGGCCCCGGCCCGCGCCACGTCGACGACCCATCCGGCGGGCCACGCCGCGATCCACGCCAGCGCCTTCGCCACCGGTATCGCGACCGGCGCGGTGAGCAGGGTGGCGAAGCCGAGGACGGTGGCGGGGGCTACGGCGAACTCGGTGAGCAGGTTGCAGGGGACGGCGACCAGGCTGACCCGCCCGGAGAACACCACGACCACCGGCGCGCACACCGCCTGGGCCGCGGCCGCCGCCGCCAGGGCCTCGGCCAGCCTGGGCGGCACCCGGCGGCGGCGCAGTGCCTCGCTCCAGCGGGGGGCGAGCAGCAGCAGCGAGCCGGTGGCCAGGACGGAGAGCAGGAAGCCGAGGCTGCGGGCGAGCCACGGGTCGTACAGCACCAGCAGCAGTACCGCCGCGGCCAGCGCCGGCACCATGGCCCGCCGACGCCCGGTGGCGAGGGCGAGCAGGACCACCGCGCCGCAGGCGGCGGCCCGCAGAACGCTGGGGTCGGGGCGGCAGACGAGCACGAAGCCGAGGGTGAGCGCGCCGCCGAGGACCGCGGTGGTCCGCAGGGTGAGGCCCAGGCGGGGCGCGAGGCCGCGCCGCTCGGCGCGCTGGGCGAGGCCGGGCGGCCCGAGCAGCAGGGCCAGCAGGATGGTCAGGTTGGAACCGCTGACGGCGAGGATGTGGGCGAGGTCGGTTTCCTGGAAGGCATGGTCGAGCTCGGGTGTGATCCGTGAGGTGTCGCCGACCACCAGGCCCGGCAGCAGGGCCCTGGCGTCAGGTTCCAGGCCGTCGGTGGCCTCCCGCAGCCCGGCCCGCAGCCGCCCCGCGGTCAGCTGGGCCCCGGTGGGGCCGGCGACCACGCGTGGGGCGCCGCCGCCGCGCGCCGAGAGCACCGCCGCGAACCGGTCCCCGCCGGAACGGGCGGACGCCAGGCGGCCGGTGACGGAGAGCCGCGTGGAGGGCAGCAGGGCGAGCCAGCGGGCGCGGGCGTCCCCGGGGTCGGCCAGCAGCAGCACCGGGGTGCGCAGCGCGGCCGGTCCGGACGGTCCGTCGAGGCGGCGGATCTCCGCGTCGACCAGGACGGTGGGCCGTATCGGCCGGTTGCCGGTCACCCGGGGGCGGGCGAGCCGGGGGTCGGAGGTGAGCCGCACCTCGGCCGTCACCACCGCCTCGCGGGCGGCGAGGGAGGGCACGGGGCCGCTGCGGAGCTGGGCGCCGTGCAGTCCCGCGGAGGCTGCCGCCGCGGCGGCACAGAGCAGCGCCGCGGCGGCCGCGGCCCGCGGCCCGGCCCGGGTGGCCGGCGGCCGGGGCCCGCCCCCGGCGCCGCCGAGCAGGAGCAGCGCGGCGGCCAGACCGGTCACCGCGACCCCGCCGCTCACCCAGGACGGCGCGGGCAGGGTCACCGCGGCCGTTCCCCAGGCGGCCACCGCCGGTCCGGCCAGCCGGAGATCCACCGGGCCCTCCTGCCGCGGGTGGGAGGCGCCCCGGACCCCGGCGGCCGCGTGGGCAGGGGCACGGGCGGGAACGGCCGCGTGGGCCGGGGCTCGGTCGGGGAGCTGCCCGGTCATGGCCGCACCAGGTCCCGCAGCTCGGCGAACCGGCGGTCCCCGATGCCGTTGACCTCTCGAAGTTCCTCCACCGAGCGGAAGCCGCCGTTGCTCGTGCGGTGCTGGACGATGTGCTGGGCCAGTACGGGTCCCACACCGGGCAGGGTGTCGAGCTGTTCCACGGTCGCGGTGTTCAGCGACACGGGCACCGTGGGGCCGCCGGCTCCCGCGGCGGGGGCCGCACCGGCCGCGGCCTGGCCCGGTAGCGGTGGCGCGGCTCCGGGCGGCGGGTCGACGCCCACGAGGAGCTGTTCGCCGTCGACCAGGAAGCGGGCCCGGTTGAGGGCGCCGGTGTCCGCGCCCGGCCGGACCCCGCCGGCGGCCCGCAGCGCGTCCTCGACCCGGGACCCGGCGGGCAGGCTGTGCACTCCGGGGTCGCGCACCTTGCCAGCGACGTCCACCACGATCGGCGGCGCGGTGGTGTGCCCGGCTCCCGCGGGACGGGGCCGGAACGGGCTCGGTTCCGCCGACGTGAGGTGCTTGGGCGGGGCGACGGGCGCGGGCCGGGCGGCCAGGTGGTGCTGGAGCGCGAGGGCCACGGCCAGCGCGAGCAGCGCCGCGAGGGCGACGACAGCCCGCCGTTGGAGCGCGCAGGTCGCCCGCAACCACGGCGGCAGCCGGTCCCGCAGACCGTCCGCCCAACCGCTCCCCACCCGCCGCCCCTCGCCGCCGTACTCCTCGCCCCGCGGCGGATGCGCGGACGGCACCTGGGCGGACGGCGGCTGCGCGGACCGTCGCTCCCCCGGCGGCACGCCGGGCGGGAGCCCGCCCTGCGGCGAGGACCGGTACCCGGCGCGCCCGTGTTCCGCGGGCGCCGGCGGGGACACCGCCCCTCCCGGCGGCGCCGCGAACAGCGCCGCCGCCCGGTTCCGGGTGGCGTCGGCGGCCACCGGGACCCGCCGGTGACGCCCCCGGCCCGGACCGCCGGAGGCGCCGGACACCGCGGAACGCCGTCCGGGTGCGGGCCCGGTCCCGCCGCGCGACTGAGCTCGCAACGCGGCCACAGGCCCGGCCGACCCGCCGACGCTGACCGTAGCCCGCGCCCCGGCAGGGGTGGCCCCGGGACGGGTGGCGGCGCGAGGCGCCCCCGGCGGGGCCGAGCCGTACGCGGCACCCGGCGAAGCCGCCCCCGAGTCGGCCGGACACGCCACCGGGGAAGGCACGGCTCCCGGCACGGCTCCCGGCGCCCGCGGAGGTCCGGTGCGGCGCGCCCAGGAGGGCGTCACGCCCGCGGCCGGCGGTGGCCCCGCCGCGCCGCCCCCGAGCACAGGCCCGGGCCCGGCACGAAGCGGCGCACGCGGCGCACGCGGCGCATGAGGAGGCGCCGGACGAAACGCCTCACGAGATGCCTGACGGGACGCCTCGCGAGGTGCCTCACGAGGTGCCGGACGCCCTGCCTGACGAGGTGCCGTGTGAACGGTGGTTCCTGAGGTCATGGGCCCAGGATCCGCCTTTACCCCACCCCGCGATGATCAAGGTCGAAACCTGTGGACAACCGCGCCCGTTGTGGAAAACCGCGTCACCGTGGGGAGAGGTCACCGTGAGGAGAGATCACGGTGGAAAGAGGTCACCGTGGGGAGATCACCACGGCCAGCAGCCCCGGCCCGGTGTGCGCGCCGATCACCGCCCCGACCTCGCTGACGTGCAGGTCGGCGAGGCCCGGTACCCGGGCGCGGAGCCGGTCCGCGAGGGCCAGGGCGCGCTCGGGCGCGGCCAGGTGATGGACCGCCATGTCGACCTCGGCCGCGCCCGCCCGCTCGGCGGCGATCTCCTCGAGCCGCCCGATGGCCCGGGAGGCCGTACGTACCTTCTCCAGCGGCTCGATCCGCCCGTTCCGCAACTGCAGCAGCGGCTTGACGGCCAGGGCCGACCCGAAGAACGCCTGCGCCGCGCCGATCCGGCCACCGCGCCGCAGGTACTCCAGGGTGTCGACGTAGAGGAACGCCGAGGTCCCGGCGGCCCGCTTCTCCGCGGCCGCGGCCACCTCGTCCACGCTGCCGCCCGCCTCGGCGGTCTCGGCGGCGGTCAGCGCGCAGAACCCCAGCGCCATCGCCACCATGCCGGTGTCCACGACCCGGACCGGCACCGGCGCCTCCCGCGCGGCCAGCACGGCGGCGTCGTAGGTGCCGGAGAACTCGGCGGACAGGTGGAGGGAGACGATCGCCGAGGCCCCGGTCTCCGCGATCCGCCGATAGGTTTCCGAGAACACCTCGGGGCTGGGCCGTGAGGTGGTGACGGGCAGTTTCCTGCGCAGCGACTCCGCGAGGGAGCGGGCGGAGATCTCGGTGCCCTCCTCCAGCGCCCGGTCGCCGAGGACGACGGTCAGCGGGACGGAGGTGATCTGGTGCCGTGCCGTCGTCCGGGGTGGCAGGTAGGCCGTGGAATCGGTGACGATCGCGACATGGCGGGACATGGATGGGAGGTTACCTGCCGTAGTCCCCGCCCGGCATACCACCCCGGTGACGCGGGCGTTACGGGGCCGGAGGGGCGGCGCCGGCGCCGGCGGCCGACCGGACACCGCCAGGTATCAGGTCGTGCCCTCCGGGCGGGCCTGGGTCTGCTTCTCCCACGAGTACGGGTTCCGCGGCCGCGACGGGTCGAGTGCCGCGCGGTCCACGCGGGGGTCCTGCCGGGACGGGTCCGGCTTCACCTGGGGCTCCGGACGGGGCGCCGGGTCGGGCTGCTCCGTCCGCGCGGCGGACGGCCGGTCCTCCTCGGTCCGGTCCCAGTGCCGCAGCGCGCCCGCCTCGACGTCGATCTGGGCGCTCAGCGACTCCAGGTCGTCGTCGGCGAAGCGCCGCGCCCGGTCCCGGGCGGCCCAGCGCAGCGAGTCGGCCGAGCCGACGATCTGCTCGGTGCGCTCCCGCAGGGACGGCAGCCGCTCGGCGAGGGTGGCGCGGTCGGGCTCCGACTGGAGGCGCTTGAGGTCGGCGTCGAGCTCACGGCCGTGCACGCCGAGCCGCTCGAACAGCGCCCGGGTCTCCTGCAGCGAGGCGTCCTCCGGGGACCCGGCCTCCAGCGCCTCCTGGGTGGCCCGCATCGACGTGCGCAGCTTGAGGCGCAGGTCGGCGAGCTCGCCCACGGGTCCGGGCTGGGCCAGCGAGCGGGCGCGCAGCGTGGTGTCCTCGACCGTGCGGCGGGCCTGGGTGATGGTGCGGTCCACGCCGCGCCGGGCGGCGCCGACGGCCTTCACCGTGCCCCAGGCGGCCAGCGAGACCAGCACCAAGAAGATCACCGCGATCACGGCAAGGATCACATCCACCGCAGTTCCTCCTTCGCGCGCGGCCGGCCGGTGCGGGACCGGTCCCCACACCACTCTCCCACGGTAAACGCCAGAGGCAGGCCCGGAGTTCCACGGAACCCCGAACCTGCCCCTGATCATTCCCCGGATCCGCAGGCCCTGCGTCCCCTAGGGGCCGCGTGCCCGCCGAAGCCGGGCCTACTCCTGACTCGTCACCCGCCCGTCACGGCTCGTGCGTCACGCCGGGACGATGTTGACCAGCTTCGGCGCGCGGACGATCACCTTGCGGACGCCGGCGCCGCCCAGTGCCGCGACGACCCGCTCGTCGGCCAGCGCGATCTTCTCCAGCTCCTCCTCGGAGACGGACGGCGGCACCTCCAGGCGCGCCTTGACCTTGCCCTTGATCTGGACGACGCAGGTCACCGTCTCGTCGACCACGTACGCCGGGTCGGCGACCGGGAAGTCCTGGTGGACGACCGAACCGGTGTGGCCCAGCCGCCGCCACAGCTCCTCCGCGATGTGCGGCGCCAGCGGGGCGACCATCAGGACCAGCGGCTCGGCGACCGAGCGCGCCACCGGGCCGCCGGTCTTGGTCAGGTGGTTGTTCAGCTCGGTGATCTTCGCGATCGCCGTGTTGAACCGCATGCCCTCCAGGTCCTGGCGGACGCCGTCGATGGCCTTGTGCAGCGCGCGCAGGGTGTCGTCGTCGGCCTGCTCGTCGACCACGGTGACCTCGCCGGTCGCCTCGTCGACGATGTTGCGCCACAGCCGCTGCAGCAGGCGGTACTGGCCGACCACCGCGCGGGTGTCCCAGGGGCGGGAGACGTCCAGCGGGCCCATCGCCATCTCGTACAGGCGCAGGGTGTCGGCGCCGTACTCGGCGCAGATCTCGTCCGGGGTGACGGCGTTCTTCAGGGACTTGCCCATCTTGCCCAGCACCCGGGAGACCTTCTCGCCCTGGTACCAGTAGGCGCCGTCGCGCTCCTCCACCTCGGCGGCCGGCACGGCGATGCCTCGGCTGTCGCGGTAGACGAAGGCCTGGATCATGCCCTGGTTGAACAGCTTGTGGAACGGCTCGGCCGAGGAGACGTACCCCAGGTCGAACAGGATCTTCGACCAGAACCGGGCGTACAGCAGGTGCAGCACGGCGTGCTCGGAGCCGCCCACGTACAGGTCGACGCCGCCGTGCGGCATGCCCTCGCGCGGACCCATCCAGTACTGCTCGATCGCGGGGTCGACCAGCTTCTCGTCGTTGTGCGGGTCCAGGTAGCGCAGTTCGTACCAGCAGGAGCCGGCCCAGTTGGGCATGGTGTTGGTCTCGCGGCGGTACTTCTTCGGCCCGTCGCCAAGGTCCAGCGTGACGTTGACCCAGTCCTCGTTGCGGGACAGCGGGGTCTCCGGCTGGGTGTCGGCGTCGTCCGGGTCGAAGGTGCGCGGCGAGTAGTCCTCGACCTCCGGCAGCTCCAGCGGCAGCATCGACTCGGGCAGCGCGTGCGCCACGCCGTCCTCGTCGTAGACGATCGGGAAGGGCTCGCCCCAGTACCGCTGGCGGCTGAACAGCCAGTCGCGCAGCCGGTAGTTGACGGTGCCCTCGCCGATGCCGTTCTCGGCCAGCCAGGCGGTGATGCGGGCCTTGGCCTCGACGACGCCCAGGCCGTCCAGGGAGACGTCGTCGCCGGAGGAGTTGATCAGCCTGGCGTCGTAGGAGGCGAAGGCGTCGTCCCAGTCGGCCGGGTCGGTGGAGCGGCCGTCGGTGGGCTCGACCACGCAGCGCATGGGCAGGTCGAAGGCGCGGGCGAAGGCGAAGTCACGGCTGTCGTGGGCCGGGACGGCCATGATCGCGCCGGTGCCGTAACCCATCAGCACGTAGTCGGCGATGAAGACCGGGATCTGCTCGCCGTTGACCGGGTTGGTGGCGAAGACGCCGGTGAAGACGCCGGTCTTGTCCTTGGCCTCGGCCTGCCGCTCGACGTCGGACTTGGAGGCCGCCTGCGCGCGGTAGGCGGCGACCGCCTCGGCCGGGGTGGCGTGACCGCCGGTCCAGGCCTCGCGGGTGCCCTCCGGCCAGGCCGCGGGGGTGAACTTCTCCACCAGCGGGTGCTCCGGCGCCAGCACCATGTAGGTGGCGCCGAACAGGGTGTCCTGGCGGGTGGTGAAGACGGTGATGGCCTCGCCGTCGACGGGGAAGTCGACGCGGGCGCCCTCGGAGCGGCCGATCCAGTTGCGCTGCTGCAGCTTGATCGCCTCGGGCCAGTCCAGCCCGTCCAGGTCGTCCAGCAGGCGGTCCGCGTAGGCGGTGATGCGCATGTTCCACTGGCGCAGCTTGGCCTTGAAGACCGGGAAGTTGCCGCGCTCGGAACGGCCGTCGGCGGTGACCTCCTCGTTGGCCAGCACGGTGCCCAGGCCGGGGCACCAGTTGACCGGCGCGTCCGAGGCGTAGGCCAGGCGGTACTCGCTCAGCAGGTCGGCGCGCTCCACGGCCGACAGGTCGCTCCAGGCCCGGCCGCCGGGAACCTCCTGGTCACCCTTCTCGAACCGGGCGACCAGTTCGGCGATCGGGCGGGCCTTCTGCGCCTCGGGGTCGTACCAGGAGTTGAAGATCTGCAGGAAGATCCACTGGGTCCACTTGTAGTACTCGGGGTCGATCGTGGCGAACGACCGGCGCTTGTCGTGGCCCAGGCCCAGGCGGCGCAGCTGCGCCTTCATGTTGGCCATGTTGGCCTCGGTGGAGACCCGCGGGTGGGTGCCGGTCTGCACCGCGAACTGCTCGGCGGGCAGGCCGAAGGCGTCGAAGCCCAGGGTGTGCAGGACGTTGTGCCCGGTCATCCGCTGGTGGCGGGCGTAGACGTCGGTGGCGATGTAGCCCAGCGGGTGGCCGACGTGCAGGCCCGCACCCGACGGGTACGGGAACATGTCCATGATGAACTTCTTGGGGCGTGCGGCCAGCTCCGGGTCGCCCGCCAGGTCGCCCGACGGGTTCGGGGCCTCGTAGGTCCCGTCCTCGTCCCAGAAGTCCTGCCAGCGTGCCTCGATCTCGGCCGCCAGCGCGGCCGTGTAGCGGTGCGGCGCGACCTCCGCGGGTTCGGCGGCGGAAGCGGGGTTCGTCTCGCTCATGATCTCAAAGCTCCTGATCGACGTCGTCTCTGCTCAGCGGTGCCTGGCGGTGCGGAAATGAAAAAGCCCCTCGCACAGGAGGGGGCGCCGCGCCGATGCCGGCCACGGTTCTCGTGGTGGCCGGGACTGATCAGCGCGGCTAGCTAAGCAGAAGGCGTACGGCACGCATGGCGTCAGGGTACCGCAGCCCTCGGGAGCGCTGCGACGGAGTTCGAACCGCGGAAACGCGAAGGCGGGCCATCCTGATCGG
Source organism: Streptomyces sp. NPDC002640 (assembly GCF_053592575.1). Classification (NCBI taxonomy): domain Bacteria; kingdom Bacillati; phylum Actinomycetota; class Actinomycetes; order Kitasatosporales; family Streptomycetaceae; genus Streptomyces; species Streptomyces sp. NPDC002640. Next base: position 118,898 of record NZ_JBSFVZ010000015.1, read on the forward strand.
ATGACCCGCCTTCTCACTGTGGAGCTAAGGAGAATTGAACTCCTGACCTCCTGCATGCCATGCAGGCGCTCTACCAACTGAGCTATAGCCCCGTGCGGTGTGTCGTCCGGGCTTCCCTCGCGGTCCCCCCGGCGACACAGAGAACATTACATGACCGTGGGGGCCGGACACCAAATCGTTTCCACCCTGTCCGCTTATGCCCGGAAAATCACATAGCTCAGGCGGTTTCGAACGAGTAGAAGCGCTTCAGCGTGCAGAGCTCGTCGAGCAGCCGGCCGTAGATCGGTTCTCCCTCGAGCTCACGGTAGGTCTCGATGGGGTCGCCTTTTATGATCAGCGCCCTGGCGCACTCCTCGCACCAGTACTGGTACTCGTCGTTGACCGGCTCCATGTCCCGCACGATCGGTGTGCCGCTGCCGCACCAGTCGCACTTTCGGCGGTGTGCCCCCACGCGCCACTCCCTCCCGTCGGGCCGCGGTCCCCTTCCGGCCGTCCGATTCTGCCATGGGGCCCGGCGCCGCGACCGGGACGACGCCGTGGCCGCCGAGCCGATACCAGGCTGATACGAAAAGATCCCGTCCTTCCGGACGGGATCCCTTCCCTACTGCACGTCCACGTAGTCGCCGCTCGAGGTGCTGGCGCCGGTGGTGGTGTTGCCGTAGTACTTCCAGCGCCAGGTGCCGTCCTCGGCCGCCTTCACCGTGGTCCTCAGGACGCCGCCGCTGTCGGCGGTGACCTTCTTCACCGTGGTGTACGCCGAGGAACCGGCCGGCTTGAACTGCAGGCTGACCAGCCGCCCGCCGTAGCCGTCGTACCGGTGCTCGGTCCAGTTGGCCCGCTGGACGGTGCCCTTGACGGTGATCGTCCCGCCCTTGGCCACCGGCTCCGGCGACGCGTTGTGGCTCTGGATGCGGGAGTTCCGCTGCAGGGCGACGGTGGCGGACGTGGTGTCCCGGTCGTACGACTTCCCGTACCGTCCGGTCACGCCGAAGGTCTTCCACACCGTCGCGTCGCCGTTCACGAGGTCGTCGTTCGCGGTCTGGGTGGAGATCCACCGCGGATCGACGCTCACCGTCTCCTCGCACCGGTTGTACGTGTAGCCGGAGCTGACGGTGGTCGAGCAGCCCCACCGGATCCAGGAGTTCACGAGCCCGCGCTCGCTGTCCGTACCGAGGGTCCCCCGGTAGGCGTTGATGTCCCAGAAGTCCAGCTTCACCGTGCTCCGCACGGTGTAGGTGAGCGACACCTCGACCGGGTGGGTGGTGCCCACCACGATCGGCTCGCCCTCGTTGAAGACGATGTTCGAGAAGGAGATGTCGCCCTCGGCCGCCTGCGCGTTCGGCGCGCCCAGCAGTACGGCGGCGAGCGCCGTCGTGCCCGCCAGGACGACACGGCTGAGCTGCGCGGTTCTTCTCGTCCCGCCCCTGATTCCGTTCGTCCCGCCCCTGGTTCCGTTCATCCCGCCCCTGGTTCCGTGAGACAAGCCGGTCGGGTGTCGGCCGGCGGCTGGAACTTTAGATCATCGGGAAAGGAGACCATCAGGAAAAACGACGATCCCGCCCGGTCGCGGTGACCGGACGGGATCGTCCGAGTGTGGAGCTAAGGAGAATTGAACTCCTGACCTCCTGCATGCCATGCAGGCGCTCTACCAACTGAGCTATAGCCCCTTGCCGTTCTCACCCGCTCTGCGGGGCGAACGAGTAGAACTCTAGCCTGTGACCAGCCGGAAAGTGAAATCGGCGGTCCCGGGCCCCGGTGAGGGCCCGGGGAGGCCGTCAGGTGTCGTCGCCGAGCACCGGCTCGGGCAGGGAGCCCGCGTTGTGCTCCAGCAGGCGCCAGCCGCGGGCGCCCTCGCCGAGGACGGACCAGCAGCAGTTGGAGAGGCCACCGAGCCCTTCCCACAGGTGCGCGTCGAGGCCCAGCAGCCGGCCGATGGTGGTGCGGATCGTGCCGCCGTGGCTGACCACGACCAGCGTGCCGTCGACGGGCAGCTTGTCGGCGTGCCGCAGGACGACCGGGGCCGCCCGGTCGGCGACCTCGGTCTCGAGCTCGCCTCCGCCGCGGCGGACCGGCTCGCCCCGCTTCCACGCCTGGTACTCCTCACCGTGGCGGGCGAGGATCTCGTCGTGGGTCAGGCCCTGCCAGACACCGGCGAAGGTCTCCCGCAGGCCCTCCTCCTGGACGAGCTGCAGGCCGGTGAGCGCGGTCAGCTCGGAGGCGGTGTCCACCGCGCGCCGCAGGTCGGAGGCGACGATCGCGTCGGGCGCCAGCCGCGCCAGCAGCTTGGCGGCACGCCTGGCCTGGGCGCGGCCGGTGTCGGTGAGGTCGACGTCCGTGGTGCCCTGGAAGCGGCGCTCGAGGTTCCACGAGGTCTGGCCGTGCCGCCACAGGATGATGCGCCGGCCGCGGCCGGCGTTCCGCGACGCGGCGGCTCCCCCGGCAGCCGTCACCAGTCCTCACCGTCCGCGAGTCCGGCCTCCTCCTGGGCCGCACGCTCCTTGGCGTGCTCCTCGCCCTTGCCGCGGGTCGCCTTGGCGTCCTCCGGGAGGTCCAGCTCGGGGCAGTCCTTCCACAGCCGCTCCAGGGCGTAGAAGACGCGCTCCTCGCTGTGCTGGACGTGGACGACGATGTCGACGTAGTCGAGCAGGATCCAGCGGGCGTCGCGGTCGCCCTCGCGGCGCACCGGCTTGGCGCCGAGCTCCTTGTTCAGCCGCTCCTCGATCTCGTCGACGATCGACTTGACCTGGCGGTCGTTGGGCGCGGAGGCGAGCAGGAAGGCATCCGTGATCGACAGCACGTCGCTGACGTCGTAGGCGATGATGTCGTGCGCGAGCTTGTCTGCCGCGGCCTGCGCGGCGGTGGTGATGAGCTCGAGGGATCGGTCGGTGGCGGTCACTGCCTGGCTTTCCGTCGTCGGACTTCTACCCGTCCAGGGTCTCACGGACCGCCCGGGCCTCCTCACGGATTACCGCGAGGCCATGGCCACACCGGCCCTCCTCCCCTCCCCCGCGAACGGCCGGAGCCGGCCCCGCGGCGGCGGGACCGGCTCCGGGAGGGCGGCGGGTCAGGAGGCCGGCCGGTAGTCCTGACCGAGCACCACCGTGACGTCGGCGTTGGAGGCCGTGGCGCCCTTGGCGACCGCGGACTCGGGCAGGCCCAGGGTGCGGGCCACCTCGATCGCCTCGTCCTTGGCCCCGGCGTCGGCGTACCGCACCTCGGAGGCGGCCGCCGCGTCGGCGCTGCCGGCGGCGACGTAGGTGTAGCCGCCGTTGACCAGGGCGACGCGGGCCAGGTCGGCGAGCGGCTGCTCCTTGTCGTTGGTCTTGCCCCCGGTGGCGTTGCGGAGGCTGACGCGGATGCCCTCGCCGTCCTGGCCGGGGCTCTTGGCCTGGCCGCCGAGGACGTTCTCGACGACCTCCCGGCCGGCCTTCTCGCCGAGCGTGCCGTCGGTCTCCACCTGGAGCACCGTGGTGCGGTAGTCGCCGCCCTTGGCGTGGTCGGCGAGGCCGGCCAGGAAGCGGCCGAGGTCCTTGTCGGTGAGCGGCGGCTCGATGATCTGGCCGAGCGTCTGCACGGTCCTGGTCGCGCCCTCCCGGTCGGAGGAGAACTTGCGCAGGACGCCCTGCACGACCTGGCCGAACCGCTGCAGCTGCGCGCTCTGCGGCTCGCCCTCGCCGCGGTAGGTGGCGTAGGCGGCGGCCATCTTCCCGCTGAGGGTCTGCCGCTCGCCCTGGTGGACCAGCGGGCCGGTGTCCTCGCCCTCCGCCTTCGGGTCGGGCACGTCGGTGTCGGTGTCGACCTCGATGTGGCCGACGAGGTCGACCAGGTTCTGCAGGAACGGGGTGTCCAGCCGCCAGGTGCCCTCGATCCGGGTGCCGAGGACGGTGTCCAGGGACTCCCGGGTGCCGGAGGAGCCGTCGTCGCCGACGGACTGGCCGAGGGTGGTGGCGTTGCCGTCCTGGTCGCTCAGGGCGAGCGAGTTGGGCAGCAGCACCGCGCTGCCCTGCTGGGTGGTGGCGTTGTCCACCAGCAGGAGGGTGGAGGTGTCCTTGCCCTTGGTGTTGTGCAGGTGGACGACGATCACGTCGCGCTTCTGCGCGCCGAGCGAGGCGTCGGAGGCCTGCGCGGTGTCCGAGGAGGACAGGAAGGGCAGCTTGCCCGCGTACCAGAGGTAGCCGCCGCCGCTGACGAGCACCAGGGCGAGCACCACCAGCACGGCCGTCGTCCGGGCGCGGGCACGGCGCTTGGCCTCCTCGCGGCGCTCGGTGCGGTTCTCGGTGAACTGGAGCCAGTCGATGACGTCCTCGGCCTCGGCCTCGGCCTCCTCGACGAAGGCGAACTGCTCGGTGTCGTACCCCGGGCCCGCGTCGCGGCGCGGGGCCGGGCCGGGGCCGCCGTGCTGCTGCGGGATGCGCGCGGTCTGCTCGGCCACGCCGGGGCGGCCCATGGGCGCGCCGGGGCCGCCGTACGGCTGGGCGCCGGGGCCCTGGTGCGGCGGGCCGGGACGCCGCGGCGGTTGCGGGGGCTGCCGGAGCGGCTGCTGGGGGTGGGGCGGCGGGCCGCCGTAGGGCTGACCGGCCGGGGGCGCGGGAGGCTGCTGCCCGGTGCCGGGCCCGCGCTGCTGCCCGGCGCCAGGGCCGCCGGAGCCGTAGGGGTCGTGCCCGGTCCGGGGCGGCGGCGGCTGCTGCCCGTGCTGTCCGGACCCGGTCGCGTAGGGGTCGTATCCGTACCCCTGCGGCGGGCCGGCCTGGGGCTGCGCGGGGTAGCCCTGCGGGCCGGCCTGGCGCGGCGCCGGCCGGTACACGGGCTGTCCGTACTCGTCGTAGCCGACCAGTTCGTACTGGCCGTCCGCGTTCCCCGCGTGTCCCGCGTCGTATCGGTCGTTCACCGGTGCCCCTCTCGGCTCACTCGCCGCGGTACAGCTGGCGCTTGTCGATGTAGCGCACGACTCCGTCCGGCACCAGATACCAGACGGGGGCGCCCTTGGCGACTCGCGCACGGCAGTCCGTGGACGAGATGGCGAGGGCCGGCACCTCGACCAGCGAGACACCGCCCTCGGGGAGCCCTGGGTCGTGCAGTGTGTGTCCCGGCCGTGTCACGCCGATGAAGTGCGCGAGGGAGAACAGCTCGTCCGCGTCCCGCCAGGTGAGGATCTGGGCGAGCGCGTCCGCGCCCGTGATGAAGAAGAGGTCCGTGTCCGGGTTGAGCGCGCGCAGGTCGCGCAGCGTGTCCGTGGTGTAGGTCGGACCGCCGCGGTCGATGTCGATGCGGCTCACCGAGAACTGCGGGTTCTCGGCGGTGGCGATGACCGTCATCAGGTAGCGGTCCTCCGCCGGGGTGACCTCCCGGTGGCTCTTCTGCCAGGGGCGGCCGGTGGGCACGAAGACGACCTCGTCCAGGCCGAAGGCGGCGGCGACCTCACTGGCCGCCACCAGGTGCCCGTGGTGGATCGGGTCGAACGTCCCGCCCATCACGCCGAGGCGGCGGCGTCTGCTCCTGTCGGCCGGGCCGGCGGCCGGGACGCCGCCCGGACCGGCAGGCATGTCCTGCTCTCCCATGCGTGCAGACCCTACCGGCCCGGTCGCCCGTCCTTGACCGCGACCTCTCCCACCTGGGGTTGTGCGGCGGGATCACCCGTTCCGGTTCACCGGTCGCGGTTGAAGCCCATGGTGATGAACAGCAGCAGCATGAGGATCACGAAGGCGCCGATGCCCGGGATCAAGGGGTTGAGGTTCATGTGGTGGCCGGTCTCGCCGCCCCCGGCGGCGAGGGTGACCAACTGCGTGGCGCTCTGCTCAAAGCTCATCTTCGGCTGGACCAATCCGTATGGGCTGGATAAGGACGTCGGCTCATCGTATGCGCCGCCGCCCAGCGGGAACCATCGGGCCCGCCCGCTCGTCCTACGCACTGCGACACCGGCCGGTCGGCCGGGGGGCGAACGTGACGACACGGGCGGGGGACCTGATGCCGGGCGGAGAGAACACCGAGCGCGACGACAGAGCCGCGGCGCGCAGCCGGCGGCGGTTCCCGGGGCTGTCGTCCCGCGCCTACGAGCACCCGGCGGACCGCTCCGCCCTGGTGGCCCTGCGCAAGCTCAGCGGCTTCGACACGGTCTTCAAGGCCCTCAGCGGCCTGATCCCCGAGCGCAGCCTGCGGCTGCTCTTCCTGTCGGACTCCGTCCGGGTGGGCGACGAGCAGTTCCCCCACCTGCACGACATGCTCCGGGACGCCTGCTACATCCTCGACCTGCAGAAGGTTCCGGCGATGTACGTCTCGCAGGACCCGAAGCCGGGCGCGATGTGCGTGGGGCTGGACGAGCCGGTGATCGTGGTGACCACCGGCCTGGTCGAGCTCCTCGACGAGGAGGAGATGCGGGCCGTCGTCGGCCACGAGGTCGGGCACGCCCTCTCCGGCCACGCCGTCTACCGGACGGTGCTGCTGTTCCTGACCACGCTGGCGGTCCGCGTCTCGTGGATCCCCCTCGGCAATGTCGCGATCATGGCGATCGTGACGGCGCTGCGGGAGTGGTTCCGCAAGTCGGAGCTCTCCGCGGACCGGGCCGGCCTGCTGGTCGGCCAGGACGTGCACGCCTCGATGCGGGGCCTGATGAAGCTGGCGGGCGGCAACCACCTGCACGAGATGAACGTGGACGCCTTCCTGCGCCAGGCCGAGGAGTACGAGGCCGGCGGCGACCTGCGGGACTCGGTGCTGAAGATCCTGAACGTGCTGCCGCGCTCGCACCCGTTCACCACGGTCCGGGCGGCCGAGCTCAAGCGGTGGTCGTCCTCGCGGGACTTCCAGCGGCTGATGGACGGCCACTACCCGAAGCGGGAGGACGACAAGGACGCCTCGGTCACGGACGCCTTCCGCGAGTCCGCGGCCAGCTACGCGGAGACGGTCCGGACCTCCACCGACCCGCTGCTGAAGATGGTCGGCGGGGCCACCGACCGGATACGCCGGGGCTTCGGCGGGTCCTGAGCCGGGGGCCGCGGCCGAGGCCGGCCCGGGGTTCGCGGCGGGCTCGGCGGTCCGGGCGTCGCGGTCCGGGGCCCGGGGCCCGGGGCTCGGCATCGCGGCTCGGGCGTCACGGCCCGGGTGTCGGGCCCGGGCGTCACGGCCCGGGCGTCACGGCCCGGGCGTCACAGCCCGGGCGTCACAGCCCGGGCGTCACAGCCCGGGCGTCACGGCCCGGGCGTCACAGCCGGGGCATCGCCGCCGGGGAGAGGGTGCCGCACAGGCCGGTCGGGCTGGCCGCGCGGTAGGGGTCGGTGCCGGGCGGCACCGCGTCGCCCGCGCGCTGGCCGGCCAGCAGCGGCCGCAGCACCTGGTCGGGGTCGCCGGTGCAGGACAGCGGTCCGGCCTGCACCGAGGCGGACACCACCCGCACCTGCCGCAGCCGCAGGTTGTCCTGGTCGAACCGCATCCGCACCTCGCGCCGCACGGTGAACAGCGAGACGCGGTCCTTGTCCTTGTCTCCCTCCCCCGCCTGCTCCGGCTTCCCCTCGCCCGCCCCGGTGAGGGCGTAGACGAAGACGTGGTCGGCGACCACCTCGAGGGTGGCGGCGTTGCGCTCGGCGACATGGAACGTGCCGCGCACCCGGACGTCGGGATCGGCGAGCCGGACCCGGGTGGGGTCGAAGCGGACCATCCAGCCGAGCGGAGCGGTGGCCTCGTCCGCGGTCGCGCGGTCGCCGTCGGCGGCGGCGCCCCCGGTGGTCTCGCCCAGGCTGCGGTCGAACTGGTCGAACTGGTCGGGGTCGAGCAGCACGCGCACCGAGCGGGTGGCGTCGCCCATCAGGACCTTCGGGTCGAGCGAGGAGCCGATCACGTAGTCGCGGGCGGCGGCCAGCGCGGCGATGACCTGGCCGTCGGTGAAGTGCTCGGTGCGCCGGGCGGGGGGCATGGTGACGCCCTTCTCGCCGCTCTCGAAGCCGCGGGCGGGGCTGGCCGCGTAGAGCCGGTCCGGGTCCGCCGCCCCCGGCACCGCCTGCTGGGGCGCCAGCGGGACCACGCTGACCCGCACCGGGTCGACGTGCCGCTCACCGACGGACGGCAGGTCGGGGTTGCGCACGCCGAGGTAGACGGCGGTGACGAAGGCGATCATGACCAGCAGGGCCAGGACCAGCGCCTGCCGCGACAGCCGGCGGATCCCGCTCGGCCGGGGCCGCACCGGCGGCGCGTGGTCGGCGAGACGTTCCTGCGCGCTGTACTCCTGCAGGCGGGCAGCCTTGACGAACGATTCGTCGAAGACGACGGATCGGTACTCCTCCTCGTTGCCTCCCGCGGCGCCGTCGGGCGTGCCGTCGGGTGGCTCTCCGGGCCCGCCCATACTTTCAGAGTGGGTTCTGCCGCCGTCCGGTAAACGCGGCCGTCCGAGCCATCCGGCGCCGTGCGGCGGCGGGCGGGCGGGCCGTCAGGGCGTGGAGGCCGAGGCGCGGGGGACGGCCGCCGCGGGCGGCCGGGAGTACTCGGCGGAGGCCGACGGGCCCACCTCGGTGTCGGGGGCGGGCGCCGGTGTGGGGCGCGTGGAGACGGGCGGCGGGACCTGGCCGGTCTCCCCGGCGGCGCCGCGCTGGACGGCGGTGAAGGCCAGCGCGACCATGCCCATCCCCATCACCAGGGCGAGCACCCAGGCCACCGGCCGGTGCCACCGGCCGGGCCGCACGGAACCGCCCGGACGGCCGAACAGGCCCGGTGCGAAGTCGGCCGCCGCCTCGCCCCCGGGCAGGCCCGGGCCGCCGGGGTCCTGCCCGGTGCGGGCGACGAAGGCGGTGCCGGCGTCGGGTGCGCCGAGGCGGAGCGGGTCGTGGGCGAGGCCGAGGTCGTCGGGTCCGGGCGCCTCGTCGTGCCGGTCGTCGTCGGGCCGGGGGCCGCCGGCCCGGGCGCGGCGCGCGGCGTCCGCCTCGGAGGCCTCGGCGCGGGCCTGCGCGGCCGCCACCAGGCGTTCGACGGCGGTCGGCTCGTGGACCGGGGCCGCGCGCACGAACTCCTCGTCGAAGACCACGGGGGCGAACTCGTCGTCCTGCGCCCCGCGGTTCTGGTCGTCGTCAGGCCCTCCGCCGTCAGTGAACGGCGTGCCCCCCACGTCCTCCGCCACGGCACCAGAGTAGACGCGCCGGGTCAATTTGGGCAGACGGTACGGAAATTCGGGGCGCGGGGCCCCCGCCGGAGCGGGGGCCCCGCGAGGGGGGTCAGGGGCGGACGTGCCCGTCGCCCGTCACGATGTACTTGGTGCTGGTCAGCTCCGGGAGCCCCATCGGGCCGCGGGCGTGCAGCTTCTGGGTGGAGATGCCGATCTCGGCGCCGAAGCCGAACTGGCCGCCGTCGGTGAAGCGGGTGGAGGCGTTGACCGCCACCGTGGTGGAGTCGACCAGCTGGGTGAAGCGCCGGGCGGCCGGCTGGGAGGCGGTGACGATCGCCTCGGTGTGGCCGGAGCTCCAGCGGCGGATGTGCGCGACGGCCGCGTCCAGCGAGTCGACCACGGCCGCGGCGATGTCGTAGGAGAGGTACTCGGTCTCCCAGTCCTCCTCCGTGGCGGCCACCACGGTCGCCTTGGTGTCGCCGGCCAGCGCCAGCACCCGCTCGTCGCCGTGCACGGTGACCCCGGCACCGGCGAGGGCCTCGAGGGCGCGCGGGAGGAACGCCTCGGCGATGTCGCGGTGGACCAGGACGGTCTCGGCGGCGTTGCAGGTGCTGACCCGGTGGGCCTTGGAGTTGAGCAGGACCTCCACGGCCATGTCGAGGTCGGCGGCGGCGTCGACGTAGACGTGGCAGTTGCCGGTGCCGGTCTCGATCACCGGGACGGTGGACTGCTCGACCACCGTGCGGATCAGCGAGGCGCCGCCGCGCGGGATGAGGACGTCGACCAGGCCCCGGGCGCGCATCAGCTCGTGCACCGAGTCGCGGCTCTCGCCGGGCACCAGCTGCACGGCGTCGGCCGGCAGGCCGGCGGCCGCCACCGCGTCCCTCAGGACGCCGACCAGGGCCGCGTTCGAGGCGTAGGCGGAGGAGGAGCCGCGCAGCAGCACCGCGTTGCCGGACTTGAGGCAGAGCGCGGCGGCGTCCACGGTCACGTTGGGGCGGGCCTCGTAGATGATGCCGACGACGCCGAGCGGGACCCGGACCTGGCGCAGGTCGATGCCGTTGGGCAGCACGGAGCCGCGGACGACCTCGCCGACCGGGTCGGGCAGCGCGGCGATGTCACGCACGTCGGAGGCGATGGCGCGGATCCGCTCCGGCGTGAGGGTCAGCCGGTCGATCACGGACTCGGCGGTGCCGGCCTCGCGGGCGCGCGTCACGTCCGCGGCGTTGGCCTCGACGATCTCCGCGACCCGGGCGTCGAGGGCGTCCGCCACCGCGAGGAGGGCGGCGTCCTTGCGGGACCGCGGGAGCGGGGCGAGGTCGGCGGCGGCGGTGCGGGCGCGGCGGGCCACGGCGGTCACCGAGGGCTCCGCCGGCTCCGTGGTGGCTGCGGGCGTCGTGAGCGTGGTCATACTGCGCAGGGTAGCGCCGCGGGCCCGGGCGACGACGAGCGTTCCACGTGCCGGTATGCCGCCCCCGCCCCTCGACTCCGGCCGGTCGTCCCGACGGCCCACCCTGCCCCGTCGGCCCCGCCCGGTCGGCCTGGCGGCCCTCCTGCCCCGTCGGTTCCACCCCGCCACCCCGCCAGCCCCGGCCCGGCGACCCGGACGGCCGGTCCCGCCGTCAGCCCGTCGGCCCGGTGGCCGGCCCCGCCCCCGTCAGCCCCGAGCCGTCACCCGGTGGCCGGTCCCACCCCGTCAGCCCCGCCCCGTCGGCCCGGTGGCCGGACCCACCCCGTTAGCCCCGCCCGGTCGGCCTGGCGGCCCTCCTGCCCCGTCGGTTCCACCCCGCCACCCCGCCAGCCCCGGCCCGGCGACCCGGACGGCCGGCCCCGCCGTCAGCCCGTCGGCCCGGTGGCCGGCCCCGCCCGGGCGGCCCCGGCGGCACAGTGGCCCCGGTGGCCGGGCGCGGGCGGAAGGGGAGCGGTCAGAAGGGGTGGACGCCCATGCGGGTGGCCGGGGGCGGGCCCTGGCCGGCGGCGAGGCGGTGGTGGTAGGTCTCCCGGTCGACGACCTCCAGGCCGACGATCTCCCAGCTCGGCAGCTTCGCCGTCCGCCGGTGCTCGCCCCACAGCCGCAGCGCGACCGCGGCCGCGTCGTGCAGGTCGCGGGCCTCCTCCCAGTAGCGGATCTCCGCGTGGTCCGCGGCGTACCGGCTGGTGAGCAGGAAGGGGTGGTCGTGCGCGAGCTGCTCGAGGGCGCGCCGGACCTCCGGCAGCGGGACCTCCGCGCCGGACACGCTGAGGGTGACGTGCCACAGCCGTGGGAGTTCCTCCGGGTCCGGCGGATCGCCCTGGTACCGGTCGTCCGGGGACACGCTCGTGAGGCCGCGCCGCGCCGCCGCTCCCCCGCCGGTCGGGCGGGGCGCCGCCGCTCCCGGGCGCACTCGTCTCACAACGGCCTCCTTCGCGCGGTGCTCACGGTGGTCGCCCGGCTACCCGCCAGGGCGTCTGCCCCCACCAGTGCAGCAGGCGCGGGGGCTCCGTGGGGCCGTTTTATCGGAACGTCGCCCACCGGATTCCGGCCACATCGACCGGAACCCGACGGAGGTGTCAGTGCCGCAGCAGCACCAGGTCGTCCCTGTGTACGACCTCTCGTTCGTAGGCGGGACCGAGCTCGCGTGCCAGTTCCCTGGTCGAGCGGCCGATCAGGCGGGGAATCTCACGTGCGTCGAAGTTCACCAGGCCGCGCGCCACGGCCCGCCCGCGGACGTCCCGGAGCTCCACCGGGTCGCCGGCCTGGAACTCGCCCTCGACGCCGGCGATGCCGGCCGGGAGCAGTGACGTGCGTCGCTCCACCACGGCCCGGACGGCGCCGTCGTCCAGGGTCAGCGCGCCCTGCGGTGCGGAGGCGTGCTCGAGCCAGAGCAGGCGGTCGGCGGAGCGGCTGCCGGTGGCGTGGAAGAAGGTGCCGGTGTCCCGGCCCTTGAGCGCGTCGGCGGCCCTGCTGGCGCTGGTGAGCACCACCGGGATGCCCGCCTCGGCGGCGATCCTGGCGGCCTCCACCTTGGTGACCATCCCGCCGGTGCCCACGCCGGCCTTGCCGGCGCTGCCGATCTCCACGCCCGCGAGGTCCTCGGGGCCGCGGACCTGGCTCAGCCGGGACGTCCCCGGGCGCGACGGGTCGCCGTCGTAGAGGCCGTCCACGTCGGAGAGGAGCACCAGCAGATCGGCGTGGACCAGGTGCGCCACAAGCGCGGCCAATCGGTCGTTGTCGCCGAAACGGATCTCGTCGGTAGCTACCGTGTCGTTCTCGTTGACAACCGGAACAGCGCCCATCGCGAGCAATTTGTCGAGCGTTCGGGCTGCGTTACGGTGGTGGGCACGCCGACTCGTATCATCGGCCGTCAGCAGCACCTGACCCACCCGCACGCCGTAGCGCGCGAAGGAGGCGGTGTAGCGAGCGACCAGCAGGCCTTGTCCTACGCTGGCGGCCGCCTGCTGGCGGGCCAGGTCGCGAGGCCGGCGTCGCAGACCCAGTGGGGCGAGGCCCGCAGCGATGGCACCGGAGGACACCAGGACGATATCCCTCTCGCCGCCGTCCCTGCCCGCCGCCAGGACGTCGACCAGTGCGTCGACCCTGTCGGCGTCCAGACCGCCCTCCGCCGTGGTCAACGACGAGGACCCCACCTTGACGACGATCCTGCGAGCACCGGTCACGGCCTGCCTTGCCTCTGTCACCTTGCCGTTGTCCCCTCACCTGGTTCTCAGCTGCCCGTCCGGCAATCTACGCGAACGCGACGGAGCGGCGCGCGTGCGTTCCACCCCACGGACGCGCGTCCCGGGACCCGCATGGCGCGTACCGCGCGCGGGCATCCGAGGCGTGTCGTCGGAGCGTTCACGCGCGTTGAAACTGAGTCCCTGACGCAACACGTCCGCGCAGCCCATTGGAGTGACGCAGTGCCCACACCCGTCCCCCGTCGGCAGACCGCCGTAAGAGGCATGGTCACCGCCCTTCTGGCGGTGTCGTTCCTCACACTCGCCGTCACGGCCGTCGTCCCGAACGTGCCCGCCATGATCGCGGCAGCGGCCGTCTCCCTCGCGGTCGAGGGCTTCCTGTACCGCTGGCAGCGCGGCATGGTCGCCATGTTCGCGAAGATGCACGTCGACGTCACGGTTCGCCACCTGCTGCGGGACATGCTGATCGTCGTCGCCCTGGTCCGGCTGCAGGGCCAGGGCGAGGAGACGGACCTGGCCACGCCGCTGCTGGTGCTGCTCGGGTTCTACGCACTGCACTTCTCGATCCAGGCCGTCTCGGTGGTCGTCCGCCGCACCCGCACCACTCCGGTGCTCACCCGGAACATCGACACCTCCGGCCTGCGCCTGACGGCCGCGCCCCCCGCGCTGCTGCTGCGCCGCGCCGGGCACCGGCTGCTGATCTTCGGCCTGCCGGCCACCGCGGGTCTGCTGGCCGCCGGGGCGACCGGGGAGGCGCTGTGGGGCGTCGCGGGCGCGGGCCTCTCGGTCGTCATGGCCCTGGCGGGTCTGATCGTGCTGGGCAGCCACCTGCTGCCGGGCCGCCGCCCGCCGTCCGAGAAGGCGGTGCTGAAGTGGTTCGACGCGTGGCTGGCCTCGTACAAGCCGACCATCGGGATGTACTTCTCCGGCGGCGCCGCCTCCGCCTACCAGGCCAACATGTGGCTGGACCCGCTGGCCAAGCTGGACGGGCGTCCGCTGATCGTGCTGCGTGAGCGGTTCATGATGCAGAAGATCACCGCGACCGACGTGCCGATCGTCTGCCTGCCGCAGGTCCACCACCTGATGCGGCTGGAGCACTCCACCCTGCAGGCGCTGATCCACCCGTCCAACTCGGGCAAGACCTCGCAGGTCCTGCGGATCCCCACCATCAAGCACGCCTTCGTCAACCACGGCGAGAGCGACAAGCTGTCCTCCTGCAACCCGTACGCCAAGGCGTACGACGAGGTGTGGGTGGCCGGCCCGGAGGCCCGCGAGCGGTACGAGCTGGCGGACATCGGCGTCGAGGACAAGGACGTCGTGGAGATCGGCCGTCCGCAGCTGGACGGCATCGTCACGTACCAGGGCGCGCCCGAGGGCGAGTTCACCAACGTGCTCTACGCCCCCACCTGGGAGGGCTGGGACGGCAACCCGGGCAACACCTCGGTGGTCGCCGCGGGCGAGAACCTGGTCCGGGCGCTGCTCGCCGACCCGAAGGTCCGCCTGGTCTACAAGCCGCACCCGTTGACCGGCTCGGTCGACCCGCGGGCCGGCGCCGCCGACCTGCGCATCCGTGAGCTGATCACGGCCGCCAACCGGGAGCGCGGCGGTGCCCGTCCGGGCCCGGAGGCGCAGGCCGAGCTGGACCGCCGGACCGCGGAGCTGGACCGGCTGACCACCTCCTCCTTCCGGGAGTCCGCCGACAACCTGGAGCGGATGATGCTGCAGGGCGCCCCCGAGGCGGGGCGCGCGGACGCGGTCACCGCGGCCACGGCCGCGTGGGTCGAGGCGTACTGGGCGGCGCTGCCGAAGTGGGAGCACCAGATCGTCACGGACGCGCGGCCCGACATCCAGGCCTGCTTCAACCGTGCCGACCTGCTGATCAGCGACGTGTCCAGCGTGATCTCGGACTACATGGCCAGCGGCAAGCCGTACGCGGTGGCCAACACCTCGGGGCTGAGCGAGACCGCGTTCCGCGAGGCGTTCCCGACGGTGCGGGCGGCGACGGTCCTCACGCCGGACGCGGCGGGGGTGCCGGAGCTGCTGCGGCGGGTGCGGGAGCCGGAGCTGGACGATCTGCGGGACGCGCGGGCGGAGCTGAAGCTGCGGCTGCTGGGGCCGTCGGAGCCGTCGTCGCAGGTGCGGTTCAACGAGGCGATGCGGGCGTTGTGCGAGGAGGCGTTGCGGCATCGGCGGCGGATGACGGAGCGGGAGGCCCGGATTCCGGGGCAGCGGGCTGCCGCCCCCACCGGCGACCCCGAACTCACCACCGGCGCCTGACCCTTCCCCCTCTTCCCCTGGGCCCCCGTCACTCGACGGGGGCCCTCCCTGTTTCCCCACCCCCCCGGGGGGAGGCGTGGTGGCCCCGTGGGGGTCAGTGGGTGGGGACCTCGGCGGGGGTGGTGGAGCGGGTCTGGCCGAGGTTGCGGGCCTCGGCCTTCAGCGCGAGCCCCGCCACCGCCCCGTTGAACCGCTCCAGCGACGGCGGCTCGTCCGCGCCCAGCAGGTACTCCTTGAGCTCCACCCGCGCCGGCGCGAGGACGTCCGCCTCCGCGTCCCGCACCGCCGCCAGCAACGCGTCCAGCTCCGTCGCCTCGTTGGAGAGGATCACCGCCGCCCGCACCGCCGTGTTCTGCCGCACGAACTCCTCCGCGCCCAGCCCGGCGGAGTCCGTCACCGCGTACGGCTTGCCGCTGGCGATGAAGTCGGAGACCACGCTGGAGATGTCGGAGACCATGCCGTCGGAGACGTTGAAGCAGTCGTACAGCAGCGGCTCGGCCCCGGTGATCACCCGGTGCTCCCACTCCGGGAAGGACCGCCAGTACGCGGCGTTCCACCGCTCGCGCAGGCGGGCGATCTCGTCGTAGACGGTGAGGTCGGCGACCCCGTCGCGCGTCGCCATCGCCTCGTCGCCGTCGTCCGTCTCCCCGGTGAGTTCGGCGAGCCGGGCCTCGATCCGGGCCAGTTCCGCCCGGGCCTCCTCCAGTGCCGCCTCGTCGGCGGAGAACCCGGGGTCCAGCGCCCGCGCGGCGGCTGCCTGCTCGACCAAGGCGGTGATCCGCTCGTGGGCGTCCCGGGCGCGCGGGCTGCGGGTGCCGGTGAAGGGGTGCGGCTTGTAGAGGACCCGCACCGGCCGGTCCGCGGCCAGCAGCCGGCGGACGATGTTCTCCCCCGCCGCCATCAGCGAGGTGTTCCCGGGGTTGTCGTCCCAGCCCTCCCAGGTCGGCGCGTAGAGCACGGTGGGGATGGCGACGCCCTCGCGGCGGCCGGTCCGGATCGGCGCGAGCTGCGGGCGGCCGACCTCCACGATGTCCTCGTCGCGCACCCCGACGTCCGCCATGGCGTACCGGTCGCGGCCGGCCTTCCCCGCCGTCCAGACCTCGTCGTAGACCTTGCTGTACGGGTTGACGCTGGCGATCTTGTCGCTGTCGCCGTGACCGATGAAGACGTGCTTCATGGTCGGCACGCGCAGCAGGTGGATGTTCTTGCCGACGTTGGCGGCGTAGAGCGCCACCCGGACGGTGGACAGGTCCAGGTTCATCAGGTGGACGCCGCCGGGCACGCAGATCACCGGCACGGTGGTCGGCGCCAGCCGTTCCAGCACGGCCCGTTCCCGGAGGATGATCAGCGGCCGGGTGTCCAGCCGCTCCATGGTCTCCAGCCACATGTTGACCTGGTACGCCGACTCCTTGGCGCCGGAGAAGTACAGAACCGTTTCCGGGCGGTACGAGCGCAGCCAGGCGTCGATCGCGGCGAGCACCGTCTCGGGGGACGGCGCGCGGCGCGGACCGAGCAGGTAGGGCAGCAGCACCACGGTGTAGAGCCCGCCGAGGCCGAGGGTGGCGATGATGCCGAGGCCTCCCCACAGGCCGTCGCCGAGGTAGGCCGAGACCAGGCCGCCGACGAAGACCGGCAGGTCGAGGTGGAGCATCTTCTCGCCGGGGCGGTTGAGCAGCTTGCGCGAGGGGGCGTCCGGTATCCGCACGGCCGTCGACAGGGCGATGTTGCGGGTGGCCACCGGCAGCGTGCGCCGGATCCTGATCAGCGTCACCAGGGCGCCGTGGACCGCCTGGAGCCCGTAGAAGCTGATGAAGCAGCCGACCAGCGCGTAGAAGAACACGCCGTAGGCGAGCCCCAGCCGGGCCAGCAGCAGCACCAGGATGAGCTGGCGGACCAGGAAGCGGATGGCCAGGCCGGCCCGGACCACGCTCAGCCGGTTGACCAGGTAACTGTTCCGGCGGTGCAGGTAGTGGTCGGCTGCGTAGGTCATGACCGCGGCGACGGAGAACAGGGGAATGTTCGGCAGCAGCGCGGCGATCATCAGGGTGGGGAAGCCCACCACGATGAGGGCGGCCGCGGCGACCAGTTCCCCGACGCTGCCCACCCGGGCGGCGCGTACGACTGTGGATATCACGTGTGAACCTGCTCCAGGAGAGGTGCCGGCATGGTGCGTGAACGGCCTTGGGCGCATAACTCCGACAGTTCCGGAAAAGACCGTGCGTATTTCCCGATCGGTACGACTGGTGTGGCTGGTGCGTCTTGGTGCTACAGGTATGGCTGGTAAGGCTGGTGCGTGCTGTTGTTCGGCTGTTCAGGCGATCAGGCCCCCGCGATCGCACCTCTCGATGCAGCCGCAGAGGCCTGAACTATTTCTGGCAATTGCGGCCGATTATGCCACGCCGTCGTGGCGGTCGAGCACGGTCGCGAGGGCCTGCTCGAAGCCGGACGCCTGGCCCGCGACGGCGGTCGGATCCTGCTGCCGCACGTCGATGACGTGCCCGGTGAGGTCGGAGAGCAGCACGTCCAGCGAGGTCCGGGCGACCGCCTGGGAGGACAGCAGGGACTCCGCGGGCTCCTGGCCGAAGGCCCTCGTCCGCATGGGCGTCGCCGTGCGCTCGGGGTTGACGCAGTTGACCCGCACCCCGTCGGCGGCCCACTCGTCGGCCAGCGCCTGGGTCAGGTTGACGACGGCGGCCTTGGTGGAGGAGTAGAGGCTGTACTCGGCCCGGCCCCGGGTGTAGCTGCTGGAGGTGTAGAGCAGCAGCTGGCCCTTGGTCGCCGCGAGGTACTTGTAGGCCGAGCGGGCGATCTGGACGGGCGCCAGGTAGTTGACCCGCAGGGCCTCCAGGAGGGTGTCGTCGTCCGTCTCGTCGAGCCTGCCGATCCGCAGCACGCCGGCCGTGTTGATGACGTAGTCGATCCGGCCGCTCTCCGCGTACGCCTTGCTCAGCGCCTTCTCGACATCCTCGGCGTTCTCCACGTGGGTGCCCGTGGTGGAGCGGCTGAGCGCGTACACGGAGGCTCCGTAGCCCGCGGCGAGTTCGGCGACGTCCTTGCCGATGCCGTAGGAGCCGCCGAAGACCACCACCGTCCTGCCGGTCAGCAGTTCCCGGTAGCTCTCCTCGCCGCGGGGCTCCGGGGCGGCCGTGGAGGCCAGCTGGAAGAGCTTGTCGGCGATGAAGACGTCCACCGGCTGGGTGACCTTCATGTTGTACTCGTCGCCCGCGACCACGTGGATGGGCACGTCCGGCAGGTACTTGAGGACCACCGAGCAGTCGTCGGTGGCCTGGAAGTGGGGGTCCTCGGCCGCGATCTCGTAGGCGTGCCGGATCGTCGACAGCTTGAACGCCTGGGGCGTCTGGCCGCGGCGGAGCCGGGAGCGGTCGGGGATCTCGGTGATGAACTCGCCGTCCTCGCCGTGGGTGCGGGTGACGATGATGGTGTCGGCGGAGGGGATGGCCACGTCGACCGCCTGGTAGCGCTCGAGGGCGCGGACGCAGTCGTCGATGACCCGGCGGCTGAGCAGCGGCCGCACCGCGTCGTGGAAGAGGACGTTGAGGTCCTCCCCCTCGGCGAGGCCCTCGCCGAGCACCTCGATGGCGCGGCGGGTGGTCTCGTTGCGGGAGGCGCCGCCCTCGACGATCCGTTTCACCTTGGTGAGGCCCGCCCGGTCGACGATCCGCTGGACCTCCGGCACGTGGCCGGGCGCCATCAGCACCACCACGTCGTCGATGGAGTCGGCCTCCTCGAACGTGCACAGGGTGTGCTCGATGACCGACTTTCCGGCGATCTTGATGAGCTGCTTGGGAATCTGCAGCCCGACCCGCTGCCCGGTCCCTCCGGCGAGGATCACTGCGGTCGTACGGGGAACGGTTATGCGCTGCGGCACGGGCGATTCCATCCTTGGCATCAGCGGACCGGTCTCGGGAGATCAGGTGAACCCCCACCACTTGGTACCACACTGCAAGCCAGGTTTCGCTTCCCGCAAACGGCCGGTTCACGCCCATTCCACCTGCGCGTCAGGACGCACAAGCGGAATGCATTCTTTCGATTTTCGACCGTGCGGGGGAAAAGCCGAACGGCACCGCGGAAACGCGACCGGCCGGATCCCCCCGGTACAGGGGGAATCCGGCCGGATTTCGGCGGATCGCTGTCTAGAAAGGTTCGAAGTCCTCGAACTCCGCGGCGGCCTCGTCGCGCTCGGCCTGACGGTCGCGGCGACGCTGGGCGGCGGGACGGGGCGCCTCGAAGCGGTGGTCCTCGCCACGGCGGCCGAGCATCTCGGCTCCGGCGGTGACCGACGGCTCCCAGTCGAAGACGACCGCGTTCTCCTCGGGGCCGATCGCCACGCCGTCGCCCGAGCGGGCGCCGGCCTTCATCAGCTCGGTCTCGACGCCGAGGCGGTTGAGGCGGTCGGCGAGGAAGCCCACGGCCTCGTCGTTGTTGAAGTCGGTCTGCCGCACCCAGCGCTCCGGCTTCTCGCCGCGCACCCGGAAGAGGCCGTCCTCCTCGCGCGTGACGGTGAACCCGGCGTCGTCCACGGCCTTGGGCCGGATGACGATGCGGGTGGCCTCGTCCTTCGGCTTGCGGGCGCGGTGCTTGGCGACCAGCTCGGCCAGGGCGAAGGAGAGCTCCCTGAGGCCGGTGCGGGCCACCGCGGAGACCTCGAAGACGCGGTAGCCGCGCGCCTCCAGGTCGGGGCGGACCATCTCGGCGAGGTCGCGCCCGTCCGGCACGTCGATCTTGTTGAGGACGACCAGGCGGGGCCGCTTGTCGAGGCCACCGCCGTAGATCTTGAGCTCCTCCTCGATGACGTCGAGGTCGGAGACCGGATCGCGGTCGGACTCCAGGGTGGCGGTGTCCAGGACGTGCACCAGCACGCTGCAGCGCTCGACGTGGCGCAGGAACTCCAGGCCGAGGCCCTTGCCCTGGCTGGCGCCGGGGATCAGACCCGGGACGTCGGCGACGGTGTAGACGGTGGATCCGGCCGTGACCACGCCCAGGTTGGGGACCAGGGTGGTGAAGGGGTAGTCGGCGATCTTCGGCTTGGCGGCGGACATCACCGAGATCAGCGAGGACTTGCCGGCGCTCGGGTAGCCGACCAGCGCCACGTCGGCGACGGTCTTGAGCTCCAGGACGACGTCGCGCATGTCGCCCGGCTCGCCGAGCAGCGCGAAGCCGGGGGCCTTGCGGCGGGACGAGGCCAGCGCCGCGTTGCCGAGGCCGCCGCGGCCGCCCTGGGCGGCGACGAAGGAGGTGCCCTGGCCGACCAGGTCGGCCAGCACGTTGCCCTGCTTGTCGAGGACGACGGTGCCGTCCGGGACGACCAGGACCAGGTCCTCGCCCTCCTTGCCGGAGCGGTTGCCGCCCTCGCCGGGCTTGCCGTTGGTGGCCTTGCGGTGCGGGGAGTGGTGGTAGTCGAGCAGCGTGGTCACCGACTGGTCGACGGTGAGGATCACATCGCCGCCACGGCCGCCGTTGCCGCCGTCCGGGCCGCCCAGGGGCTTGAACTTCTCCCGGTGCACGGAGGCACAGCCGTGGCCCCCGTTACCCGCGGCGACGTGCAGTTCGACGCGGTCCACGAAGGTGGTCATGGTCAGGTGCCTCCAGTTAACGCGTAAGTCTCGGGTCGAGCAGTGGTGCTCGCGTGTTGGGTAACACGCGAAAGGCGGACCCACTTCCCCGACGGGGAAGTGAGGTCCGCCTCGCGAATGCGTTCGGTCAGCCTGCTCAGGCGACCGGAACGATGTTCACGACCTTGCGGCCACGGTGGGTGCCGAACTGCACCGCACCGGCCTGCAGGGCGAACAGCGTGTCGTCGCCGCCGCGGCCGACGCCCGCACCCGGGTGGAAGTGGGTGCCGCGCTGGCGGACCAGGATCTCACCGGCGTTGACGGTCTGACCGCCGAAGCGCTTCACACCGAGCCGCTGAGCGTTGGAGTCGCGACCGTTCCGGGTGGACGATGCGCCCTTCTTGTGTGCCATGTCTCCTCAGTCCCTTACTTCGCAGCCGCGGGGATCGACGTGACCTTGATCGCCGTGTACTGCTGGCGGTGGCCCTGCCGACGGCGGTAACCGGTCTTGTTCTTGTAGCGCAGAATGTCGATCTTCTGGCCCTTGTGGTGGTCCACGACCTCGGCCTGGACCTTGATCCCGTCCAGGACCCACGGGTCGCTGGTCACGGAGTCGCCGTCGACAACGAGCAGGGTCGAGAGCTCGACCGTGTCGCCAACCTTGGCGGTGGAAATCTTGTCAACCTCAACGATGTCGCCGACAGCAACCTTGTGCTGGCGACCACCGCTGCGCACGATGGCGTACACGCGGATCTCACTCTCTCGCTCGGAAACGGCACCCCCGCAGTCCAGCCTCCCTGTGACAAGGGACCGGCCTCTCCCGGGGCGCGGCACGAAGCCTGCGGCCCGCCGGGAGGAATGAGGTTTACGGGGATGTGGCGTGCCAGTGGACACGCCGAGGGTCAAGGTTACGGTGACCGGGGCTGGAGGGTCAAACCGGCCCCGACCCGCCCCGACCCGTCCCGACCGGCCGCCGTCAGGGGTGCCGGCGGCGCCATCCGTCCCAGGCGGAGCGGATCATGTCGTCCAGGTCGTGGCGCGCGGACCAGCCCAGCTCGGCCGCGATCCGCTCGGACGAGGCCACCACGCTCGCCGGGTCGCCCGGGCGGCGCGGGCCGGTCTCCGGCGCCAGGTCCTCGTGGCCGGTGACCTTCAGGATGTGGTCGATCATCTCGCGGACCGAGCTGCCCTCGCCGCGCCCGATGTTGAGGACCAGCGCGGTGCCCTCCTCGGCCCCGGCCAGGCGTCTCGCGGCGGCCAGGTGCGCGGAGGCGATGTCCATGACGTGGATGTAGTCCCGGACGCAGGTGCCGTCCGGGGTCGGGTAGTCGTCGCCGAAGACGACCGGCGCCTCACCGGCGTCGAGGCGCGCGAAGACCATCGGCACGATGTTGCTCGTCCCGGTGTCGGCCAGTTCCGGGGCCGCGGCGCCCGCCACGTTGAAGTAGCGCAGGGCGGCCGACCGGATGCCGTGGGCCCGGGAGGCGGCGGCGATCAGCCACTCGCCGGTCAGCTTGGTCGCGCCGTACGGGTTGATGGGGGCGCAGGGGGTGTCCTCGGTGACCAGGTCGACGTCGGGCATGCCGTAGACGGCGGCCGAGGAGGAGAAGACGATGCTGCCGACGCCGGTGGCCGTCATCGCCTCCAGCAGCGTCTGCAGCCCGGTGACGTTCTCCCGGTAGTAGTAAAGGGGCCGCTCGACGGACTCCGCGACCTGCTTCTTGGCCGCGATGTGCACCACGCCGGTGACCTCGTGCTCGCGCATCGTGCGCTCCAGCAGCGGGCCGTCCAGGACGCTGCCGGTCACCAGCGGCACGCCCGCGGGGACCCGGTCCGCGCTGCCGGTCGACAGGTCGTCGAGCACGACGACCCGCTCCCCGCCCTCGGCCATCACCCGCACCACATGCGCGCCGATGTACCCCGCGCCGCCCGTGACCAGCCAGCTCATCTCGATACCTCCCGGATCGTCTGCCGGCGTCCAGACTCCCCCATCGGCCGGGCGGAAGCGAGTCCGGCCCGGCGGCGCCCCTCCGCGCCCGCCCGCGCTTCGTCCGCACCGCGGACTCGCGGCGGGACCACCGCGCGGGTTCAATGGGAGGACGCCCCGATCCTCCCGGGTTGTCCTCCACGGGCCCTCCGGGCGGCGGGGCGCGGTCCCACCCCGACGGAGGTGCCTGCCGGTGTCCGCCCCGCACGAGGAAGCGCAGCCCGAGACCCAGGACCACGAGCACGAGCACGAGCACGAGCACGAGCACGAGCACGAGCACGAGGATCCCCGGTACGCGAGGCCGGGGGACGGCACCGCGCCCGACGGCATACCGGGCGGCACGCCCGACGGCACGCCCGACATCAGCGTCGTCGTCATCGTCTACAACGACGAGCACCGCCTGCCGGACGCCGTGCGGTCGGTCCTCGGCCAGACGCTGCGCAACGTCGAGGTGGTCATCGCCGACGACCACTCGACCGACGGCTCCTTCGAGGTGGCCCGGCGCCTGGCGGCCGGGTCCGACCGGGTGCGGGCCGTCCGGCTGCCGGAGAACAGCGGCGGCTGCGGCGAGCCCCGCAACCAGGGCGTGGCCGTCGCCCGCGGCCGGTACGTGATGTTCCTGGACAGCGACGACACGCTGGAGCGCAACGCCTGCCGCAACATGCTGGAGGCCGCCGAGACCACCGGCGCCGACCTGGTCTCCGGGCTGTGCCTGCGGGTCCACGTGGACAGCCGCTGGGGCACCACCTCGCCCTGGTACCCGTGGCTCTACCGGCGCACCCGCACCCTGGAGTCGATCGCCGAGCTCCCGGACCTGCTGGTATTCGACACCCTGTCGACCAACAAGTGCTACCGCCGCGCGTGGCTGCTGGAGAGCGGCCTGACCTTCCCCCGCGGCATCCACTACGAGGACCTGCTCTTCTCGGCCCGCGCCTACCTGGCGGCCTCCCGCATCACGCTGATCCCCAACACCGTCTACCACTGGAACGTGGTGCGGAAGACGGAGGCCAGGTCGATCAGCAACCGGCGGCACGAGATCAACAACTTCGCCGACCGGGTGGAGATCCACCGCCGGATCGACCGGATCCTCGCCGCCGAGGGCCTGGACGAGCTGCGGCTGCACAAGGACCGCAAGTTCCTCAAGCACGACCTGGTGCTCTACCTGCGGGAACTGCCCTTCCTGGACGACGACTACCGCCGCCGCTTCGCCGAGACGGCCGACGGCTACATCCGCGGCTTCCCGGAGGAGGCGTACGAGGGCCTGTCGCCCGTCCACCGGCTCTGCGCCTACCTCCTGCTGCGGGAGGACTGGGACCACCTGATGCCGGCCGTCGACACCCTGATCAACAAGAACAAGGTCTCCAGCCCCCTGGTCGAGCGCGACGGCCACGTCTACTGGTGCGCGGAGCACCTCGACGACCCGCTGGGCCGCGCCGTCCTCGACGTCACCGACCTGGGCCTGCACCACCGGCCGGTCTCCCGGCTCCACCTGCGCAACGCGCTCACCGCCTACTCCGAGTCCCCGGAGGGCGTCCGCCTCGCCGGGGAGATCGTCAACCCGCTGGGGGCCGTGCCGCCTGACGCGCGGCTCACCGCGGAGCTCGAGTTCCGCGCCCGGCGCCGGAGCCTGCGCTCCTTCCGCTTCCCGGTGCGCACGGTGCGCCACCGGGGCACCTCCATCGCCTGGGAGGCCGAGGCGCCGCTGGCCCGGAAGCTGCGGCCGGTGGGCGTCCTGGACGACGTGTGGGACGTGCGGCTGCACCTCGACGTGGACGGCGAGCGCACCGTCAGCCGGCTCACCGCCGGGCGGACGGACCTCGCGAGCAGCGGCGTGGTGCGGGTCCGCCCGCTGCTGAGCCGGCTGGCCGCCGACCGCCTCCGGCCGCGCGTCTCCGCCCACGGGCACCTGGCGTTCCACCTGGTCCAGCACGGCCCGCTCCCCCGGCGGACGTCCGCGCTGCTGCGGCACCACATGCAGAGCCCACCCGCCCGGATCACCAAGCGGGCGCTGCGCGGGGCGCTCGCCCTGCGCGCCGAGCTCGGCTCCGGCCGCCGCAAGATCGACGCCTACCACCGCATGATCCGCCTGCTGCCGGTCCGCAAGGGCACCGTCGTCTTCGAGAGCCACCTCGGCAAGCAGTACAGCGACAGCCCGCGCGCCCTCTACGAGGAGCTGCGCCGCAGGAACGTCCCGGTGCGCGCCGTCTGGGCGTACCAGGGCTCGCCGAAGGGCTTCCCGCGGGACGCCGAGCTGGTGCGCCGCTGGTCCTGGCGGTACCTGAGGGAACTGGCGCAGGCCGAGTTCTGGATCGACAACCAGGGCTTCCCGCTGAAGCTGGCGAAGCGCCCGGAGACCACCTACATCCAGACCTGGCACGGCTCCGCGCTCAAGCGGATGGGGTTCGACGCCCCCGACCTGCGGGTGGTGACGGAGCCGGAGCGGCGGCTCCACGAGCGGGCCGTGGACCGGTTCGACCACTTCGTGGTGCGCGGCCGGCACGACGAGCTCACCCTCGCGCGGGCGTTCCGCATCCCCGAGGAGAAGCTGCTGCGCACCGGCTACCCGCGCAACGACGCCCTGGTGCGAGCCCGTGAGCGGGGCACGGCCGGTCCGGCGGCGCGGGAGCTCGCTGAGCGGCTCGGTGTCCGCCGGGACCTCCCGGTGGTGCTGTACGCGCCCACCTTCCGGGCGGTGGACGGCGGCGGGGTGAAGCCGTTCGCGTTCCCCTTCGACGTCGAGGAGTTCGCCAAGCGGTTCGGCGACCGGCTGACCCTGCTGGTGCGCACCCACTACCTCAACGGCGTCACCCTGCCGCCCTCGGTGGCCGGTCAGGTGATCGACGCCGGCGGGGAGGACGACATCACCCCGGTGCTGCTGCTCTCGGACGTGCTGGTGACGGACTACTCGTCGGTGATGTTCGACTACGCACTCCTGGGGCGGCCGATGGTGTTCTTCACCTACGACTGGGACGACTACGTCCACAAGGGCCGCGGCACGTACTTCGACCTGTCGAAGGAGGCCCCCGGCCCGGTGGTGCACACCTCCGAGGCCCTCTTCGAGGTGCTCTCCGACCTGGACCGGCTGGACGGGTACCGGCCGCGCGTCGAGCGGTTCATGACCCGGTACGGCGAGTACGACCGGGGCGACGCCGCGGCCCGCGTCGTCGACCGCTTCTTCGGCACGGAGGGGGAGGCCGGATGACCGGGACCGCAGGCACCGCAGGCACCGCAGGCACCGCAGGCGGCCCAGGCACCGCAGGCGGCCCAGGCACCTCGGGCGGCGCCGCGCGCGACGTCTTCCTCGTCGGCAACGAGGTCGACGAGCTGGGCGGCGTGGGCCGTTGGCAGATCTCCATGGCCCGGCTGTTCGCCGAGCGCGGCCACCGGGTGACGGTGGTCGGCGTCGCGCCCGCGCACGCCCCGTTCGACCTCGGCGAGGACCCGCCCTTCGCCACCCTCACCCTCCACGCCACCCGCCCGCCCGGGCGGTACCGGCCGCGGGGCCTGGCAGGCCGGCTGGACCTGGCGGCCCGGCGCCGCGCGGCGGCACGGGAGCGGGAGCGGCGGGAGGCCGCCGAGCGGCTCACGGCCGTGTTCCGCGCCGCGCGGCCCGGGGCGGTGATCGTCGTGACCCAGGTGTGGGCCATGGAGTGGGTCGCCCTGGCCGACACCGCGGGGCACCTGGTGATCGGCATGAGCCACGAGTCGTTCGCGACCTCGCGCGGCTCCTCGCGGTTCGAGCGCGTCAAGCGGTACTACCGGGACGTCGACCGTCTGCTGGTCCTCACCCGCGAGGACGCCGACCTGTGGATCGGGCAGGGGTTCGACCACGTGGGCTTCGTCCCCAACCCGGTGCCCCTGCGGGACCCCTCCCCCTCTCCCCGCACCGACAAGGTCGTGGTCTCGATCGGCCGGCTCGGCTACGAGAAGGGCGTGGACCTGCTGCTCGACACCTGGGCGGAGGTGGCGCCCCGGCATCCGGGCTGGCGCCTGCGGATCCACGGCTCCGGACCGGACGAGGAGACGCTGAGGGAGCAGTGCACCCGCCTGGGACTGGACGGATCGGTGGAGTGGGCGGGGCGCACCGAGGACGTGGCGGGCGCGCTGGCCCGGTCGTCGGTGTTCGTGCTCTCCTCCCGGGGCGAGGGCTTTCCGCTGGCGCTGCTGGAGGCGATGTCCTGCGCCGTCCCCTGCGTGGCGTTCGACTGCGCCCCCGGTGTCCGGGAGATCGTCCGGCACGAGGAGGACGGGCTGCTGGCCCGCCCCGGCAACACGGCGGAGCTCGCCCGGCACCTGGGGCGGCTCCTGGAGGACGACGGGCTGCGCAACCGGATGGGTGACAGGGCGGCGGTGAACGTCCGGCGCTTCTCGCCGTCCGCGATCACCGACCGCTGGGAGTACCTCTTCACCCTCCTGACCCGCTGACCCGCCGGCCCGCCGGCCCCGGGGCGCGTCCGGCGCGGAACGGCGGGAAGCCCGCCGGGCCCGGTCCCCCGAGGAGGGGACCGGGCCCGGCGGGCTTCGGTGAGGGCCGTGCGGCGGCCCCCGGTCAGTCCTCCGTGGTGGCGGAGACCGAGGACGGCGACTGCTGCTCGGCGGCAGCGGTCTTCGCCGTCTTCTTCGCGGCGGTCTTCTTGGTCGTGGCCTTCTTGGCCGTCGACTTCGCAGCCGTCGTCTTCGTGGTGGCCGTCTTCTTGGCGGCGGCCTTCTTGGCCGGCGCCTTCTTCGCGGCCGTCTTCTTGGCGGTGGCCTTCTTCGCGGCGGTCTTCCGCGCGGGCTTGGCCTCCTCGGCACCGGCCTCCGCGGGCTCCGCGACGGCGGTGGCCTGCGCGGCATCGGCGGCGGGCTCCACGGCCTCGGCGGTGGTGTCCCCGGCGGCCGGCAGGACCACCACGGCATCCTCCACCGGAGCCGTGGGCGCCGTCGCCTTGCGGACCGCGCGCCGCCGCGGACGCGCCGGCGGCGTGGCCTCGGCGACCGGCTCCACGACGGGCTCGGCGACCGGCTCCGCCTGCGCCTCGGCGGGCGCGGGCTCGGCGGGCGCCGGCTCGACGACCGTCACCGCGGCCTCCTCGGCGGCGGGAGCACCGGCGGGCGCGGACACCCGCCGGGTGGCCCGGCGGCGACCACGCCGGGGCGCCTCCTCGGCCTCCGCGGCCTCCGCGGCCTCCACGGTCTCGGCGGGGACCACCGGGTCCTCGACGGCGACCGGCTCGGCCTGCGCCTCGGCGGCGGACTCGGCGACCACCGGACGCGCGGCCTCCTCGGCGGCCGTCACGTCCTGCGCGGTCGGCGCGCCCTGCTCGGCGGCCTGCTCGGCGGCCTGCGCACGGGCCTCCTCCGCGGCCTGCTCGGCCCGGCGGCGGCTGCGCGCCTGCGCCTTGGTCTCGCGCGGCTCACGGGTCTCCGACGCCTCCGGCGCACCGGCGGGAGAGGTCGCCCGGCGGCTGGTGCGGCGGCGTCCACGGCGGCCGGCCGCGGCCTCCGCCTCGGCGACGCTGCTGTAGAGCTCCTCGTCGGCCGCGAAGTCCGGCGAGGGCAGCGCGATCGGCTCCTCCGTGGACTCCGTGACGGTGGACGCCTCGCGCTCGAGCTCGGCCTCCTCCTCGGCGGAGGGGGCCTCGGCGACCAGCGCCGACGGCTCGTGCTCGTGCGGCTGCTCCTGCTGCCCGTCCCGCGCGCCGCCGCGCTTCTTCTTCTTGCCGCCGCCGCCCGCGGCGGACGGCACGTCGAGGTGGACGATCACACCGCGGCCGTTGCAGTGGACGCAGGTCTCGGAGAAGGACTCCAGCAGGCCCTGGCCGACCCGCTTGCGGGTCATCTGCACCAGGCCCAGCGAGGTGACCTCGGCGACCTGGTGCTTGGTGCGGTCGCGGCCCAGGCACTCCAGCAGGCGCCGCAGCACCAGGTCCCGGTTGGACTCCAGCACCATGTCGATGAAGTCGATGACGATGATGCCGCCGAGGTCGCGCAGCCGCAGCTGGCGGACGATCTCCTCGGCCGCCTCCAGGTTGTTCCTGGTGACGGTCTCCTCGAGGTTGCCGCCCTGACCGGTGAACTTGCCGGTGTTGACGTCGACGACGATCATCGCCTCGGTCCGGTCGATCACCAGCGAGCCGCCGCTCGGCAGCCAGACCTTGCGGTCCAGCGCCTTGGCGAGCTGCTCGTCGATCCGGTACGTGGCGAACACGTCGACCTCGGAGGTCCACCGCTGCAGGCGTTCCGCCAGGTCCGGCGCCACGCCGGCCACGTAGCCGTGGATGGTCTTCCACGCCTCGTCGCCGCTGACGACGACCTTGGAGAAGTCCTCGTTGAAGATGTCGCGGACGACCCGGACGGTCATGTCCGGCTCGCCGTAGAGCAGCGTCGGCGCGTTGCCCTTCTTCGCCTTCTGCTGGATCTCCTCCCACTGCGCCTGCAGACGCTCGACGTCGCGGCGCAGCTCGTCCTCGCTGGCGCCCTCGGCGGCGGTGCGCACGATGACGCCCGCGTCCTCGGGGACGATCTTCTTGAGGATGGTCTTCAGCCGGGCGCGCTCGGTGTCGGGCAGCTTGCGGCTGATGCCGGTCATCGACCCCTCGGGGACGTAGACCAGGTAGCGGCCGGGCAGCGAGACCTGGCTGGTCAGGCGGGCGCCCTTGTGGCCGATCGGGTCCTTGGTGACCTGGACCAGCACGGACTGGCCGGACTTCAGCGCGGTCTCGATGCGGCGCGGCCCGTGGGCCATGCCGAGCGCCTCGAAGTTGACCTCACCGGCGTAGAGCACCGCGTTGCGGCCCTTGCCGATGTCGATGAAGGCGGCCTCCATCGACGGCAGGACGTTCTGCACCTTGCCGAGGTAGACGTTGCCGACGTAGGAGGTCGACTGCTCCTTGTTCACGTAGTGCTCGACGAGGATGTTGTCCTCGAGCACACCGATCTGGGTGCGGTCGCCGTGCTGGCGGACCACCATCACGCGCTCGACGGCCTCCCGGCGGGCCAGGAACTCGGCCTCGGTGATGATCGGCACGCGGCGGCGGCCCTGCTCGCGGCCCTCGCGGCGGCGCTGCTTCTTCGCCTCCAGGCGGGTCGAGCCCTTGATGGACTGCACCTCGTCGGCGGCCGTGTCACCGGGGCCGGAGCGCTCGTCCTTCCTGCGGGGCTCGCGCACCTTGACGACCGTGCGCTCCGGGTCGTCCTGC
Source organism: Streptomyces sp. NPDC002640 (assembly GCF_053592575.1). NCBI lineage: Bacteria > Bacillati > Actinomycetota > Actinomycetes > Kitasatosporales > Streptomycetaceae > Streptomyces > Streptomyces sp. NPDC002640. Next base: position 148,673 of record NZ_JBSFVZ010000015.1, read on the forward strand.
GACGGCTCGGCCTCGACGGCCGTGTCACCGGCGCGGCGACGGCGACGGCGGCGACGGCGGGAGCTGCTGGAGCCGCCGCCCGTCTCGCGGCCGGACTCGGCCTCGTGCTCGTCGGCCTCGTGCTCGTCGTCCTCGGCGTCCTCGGCGAGCTGCTCGGCGCCGTCCCTGTCCGAGGCGGACTCCGCGTCCTGCTCGGCCTGGTCCGCGGCGGCCTCGGTCTCCTCGTCCTGCTCGGACTCGGTGTCGCCGTCGGTGTCGCGCTCGGCGTCGCCGGCCTCGCCGCGACGACGGCGGCGGCCGCCCCTGCGGCGGCGACGGCGGCCACCGGTCTCCTCGTAGTCGCCCTGGTCGTCGCGGTCGTCGCGGTCCGCCTGCTCGGCGTCCTGCTCCGCCTCGTCGGCGGGCTCCACGGACTCCTCGGCGGGCGCCTGCTCGACGGCGGGAGCGCTCTCCTCGCCACCCCGGCGGCGACGGCCGCGACGGCGGGCGCCGGCCTGCTCGGTCGCCTCGGCGGGCTCCTCCACGGCGGCGGCCTCGGCCGGCTCCGTGGCGCGGGCGGCCTCCTGCGCGGCCTCGTAGGCGGCGCGCTCGGGCGTCTGGAACATCGGCTCGGTGAAGACCGGGGCCTGGAACACCGGAGACGCGGGACGGCCCGGACGGCGCGGGGAGTCGCCCTCAAAGGCGCGCGGCGCGCTGAAGCCGGTGGCGGGGCGGCGCACGGCGCGGCGGCGCGGGCGGCGGCCCTCCGGCTCGTTCTCGGCGACCGGCTCGGCGGCGGCCCGCGACTCCTCGGCCTTGGCCTCTGCGGCGGCCTCCTCGGCACGCTGCGCCTCGGCGCGGGCCAGGTCCTCCGCGGACGGGGCGGCGGCCGGGCGGGTGGCACGGCGGCGGGTGCGGCGCGGCGCGGCGGAGCTCTCCTCCGCGGCGGGGGCCTCGGCGGCAGGCGCCTCGACGGGGGTCTCGGGGGCAGTCTCTGCGGCTGCCTCGGGCTCGGCGGCCTCCTCGGCCTCCTCCCCGGCGGCGGGCGTCTCGGGGACGGCCACAACCTCGGCGGCCTCGGGGGCGCCGGCGGGCGAGGTGGCGCGGCGGACGGCACGGCGGCGGCGCGGGGCCGGAGCGGCCTCCTCCACGGCGGGCGTCACGGCGGCGGCCTCGGCCTCGGCGGGCGCCTCCTCGACGGCGGCGTCCTCGTCCTTCGCCACGGCCGCGGTCTGCTCGGCGGCGGTGGGGGCGGCGGCCGGGCGCACGGCGCGGCGGCGGGAACGGCGCGGCGCGGCGGGCGCCTCCTCGGCGGCGGCCTCGCCCGGGGCGGCTGCCTCGGCGGCCGGGGCGGCTGCCTCGACGGCGGGCTCCACCGGTGCGGCGGGCTGCTCGGCGGCCGGGGAGTCGGGCGTGCCGGCCGGCGCGGAGGCGCGGCGTACGGCCCGGCGGCGGCGGGGAGCCGGTGCGGCGTCCTCGGCGGCGGGCGTCTCCGCGGCGGGGGTCTCGGTCGGGGTCGGGGCGGTCTGCTCCGACGCGGTGGCGGCCTCGGCGGCCTCCGTGGTCCCGGCCGGCGGACCCGCCGGGCGGGACGCGGCCCTGCGCCGGCGGCGCGGCGGCAGGCTGTCGCTGGGGGTGTTGTGGTCGGAACCCTCGTTGGTGGGTTCGGTCGGTCCGAGCATGCGGGCGTTTCTCCCGTCAGGCTCCCGGGCGTCGCGCCTGGTCCGGTGGGCACCGGTGACGTCCGCGGCTCGCGCGGTGCGCGTCGCCGCCGTCCGGGGCGCGGGCGCCGCACGGGAGCACTACTAGTCCTGTCTCGCCGGTTCCGTCCGCCGATTTACGGACGGCCTGGCGAAAGTCTTGTGGTCGTGCGCGCTGCCCGACCCAGGTGGCTCCCGAGTTTCAGGGCGGCGCTACGGCGTTCGTCCCTACGCGGGACCTTCCGGCGCCGGCGCCTGCGCGGCGGCAGAGGAATCTGCCTCGCGGTCGGGCGCGAGCGGGTCGGTCACCGTGCCGGTCTCTTCGTCGAAGAGCCCCTGCGCCAGCCTGGTCACCGCTGCGGGGACCGGCGGCGCCAGGTCAGCCACCACACGGAGGCCGGACAGGACGTCGTCGGGTCGCACGGCAGGCGTCACGTGCCGAACAACCAGGCGCAGTATCGCACAGGGGTGGTCGCCGGGCCCATCGTCGCCACCGGCCGCCCGGGCTTCCAGGCTGACGACGGCGTTGCGGGCGTCGAAGGTGCGGACACCGTTCTTCGTCATGCGCTGCACTTCGACGGTCTCGGCCTGTGTGAAGGCCTCGACCGCGCGGGCCGCGTCCTCGGGGGCCACGCCGTCCAGGCGGAGCTCCCACGTGGACGCCGTGAGCCGGTCGGCGAGGCCGGAGGTGCGGGCCTCCACCGCGTCGATCACGTCGAGCCCGTCGGGCAGCGACTCGTCGAGCAGCTCACGCAGCTTCAGCGGGTCACGCGACTCGGTGAGCGCGATCTCCAGGTACTCCGCCTCACTGCCCGTGCCGGTGGGTGCGGCATTGGCGTACGACACCTTCGGATGCGGCGTGAACCCCGCCGAGTACGCCATGGGTACGTCGGCGCGGCGCAGCGCGCGCTCGAAGGCGCGCTGGAAGTCGCGATGGCTGGTGAACCGGAGGCGGCCGCGCTTGGTGTAACGCAGTCGGATGCGCTGCACGGCGGGTGCCGGCGGCGGGCCTTCGGGCTGTCGCTTGCCCAGTGCTCTAATCCTTCGTGAGTGCGGTCGTACTGCTACCAAGAGTACGCGCTCCCGGGCCCGCGGGTTCCCGCCGGTCCCGGGGAAGTGGTGCCGCGGGGGCCTTGCGGGGGCTGCCGAAGAGGGCGGTCCGCACCTCCCGGCGCAGCTCACGGACCGTCACCCGGGCGGCGGCCACCGCGTTCCGCACTCCGCGGCCCGCGGCCCGGACGGTCCGGCCGAGGGGGCGCAGCACGGTGTCGCGGACGAGCCGTCCGGCCGGGGCCAGCACCGCCCGGAAGACCCACCGGACCGGGTCGACGAGGATCCACCGCAGCAGGCGGAGCAGGAGGCGGCCGGCGGCCAGGGAGATCCGTCCGGTGATCCGCCAGGCGTGTCCGAGCGCCTCCCCCACCTCGCGCAGGACCACGGCGAGCACCCGTCCGACGGCACGCAGCGGCGCGATCACCAGCCACCGGGCCAGCCACAGCGTCACGGCGGCGACACCACGGGCGCACCAGGCGGCGCCGTGGCCCAGCGGGGTGAGCACCCAGCGGTACAGCGCCACGGCGGGAGCGACCACCAGCCACCGCACCAGCCAGGTCAGACCGTGTCCGAGCGGCGTCAGCACCCACCGGTACAGGCACACCGCCGGAACCATCACCAGCACGCGGACCAGCCACGCCACCGCGGCGGCGGCACCCCGCCCGCCCTGTCGCAGCAACCGCCACAGCCACCGCCCGGCGGACGCCGCCGCGTGGCCCAGGGGTGCCAGCACCCACCGGTACAGCGCCTCCGCCGGTGCCGCCACCAGCCACCGCGCGAGCCACACCCCCGTGAAGGCGATCCCCCGCCCGGTCTGCCACGACAGCCACCCGAGGCCGCGCACGACGAAGGCCGCGGCCCGGCCGGCGGGCGCCAGCAGCCACCGGTACACCCACCGGGCCGGTGTCAGGACCAGCACCCGGCCCAGCCACCGCGCGGTGCGGTCGAGGCCGCGCCAGGCGGGGCCCAGGACGGCGGTCCACAGGAGCCGTCCGGTGGCAACGACCAGGTCCCACAGCATCCGCAGCGGCAGCACCACCACCAGCGCGACGATCCGCACCGGCAGCCGCACCGCCGCGACCAGGCATCCCTCGTCCCGGCGCTCCGGGAGCCGTTCCGTCGTCTTCTCCACGTCCGGTAGGACGCGCGGAAGAGGCCCGGACGATGCCTCTGTCACCGAACCGGTACGCACGACGACGCTGCCGCTCCCGTGCGGGATGCGGCGGCGTCGTGCGGCGTGCGGGTGGGGCGGGCCGGGTCAGTGGCTGTGGTTGTGGCCTCCGGTGGCCCCGGCGGGCTGCTTGACGCTCAGCGGCAGCAGCTTCTTGCCGGTGGGGCCGATCTGGATGGACGTGTCCATGGCCGGGCAGACGCCGCAGTCGAAGCAGGGCGTCCAGCGGCAGTCCTCGACCTCGGTCTCGTCGAGGGCGTCCTGCCAGTCCTCCCAGAGCCAGTCCTTGTCGAGACCGGAGTCCAGGTGGTCCCAAGGCAGGACCTCCTCGTAGGAGCGCTCGCGGGTGGTGTACCAGTCGACGTCCACGCCGTGCGGGGCGAGGGCCTTGTCGGCGCAGGCCATCCAGCGGTCGTAGGAGAAGTGCTCGCGCCAGCCGTCGAAGCGGCCGCCGTCCTCGTAGACGGCGCGGATGACGTCGCCGATGCGGCGGTCGCCGCGCGAGAGCAGTCCCTCGACGATGCCGGGCTTGCCGTCGTGGTAGCGGAAGCCGATGGAGCGGCCGTACTTCTTGTCGCCGCGGATCTTGTCGCGGAGCTTCTCCAGGCGGGCGTCGGTCTCCTCGGCGGAGAGCTGCGGGGCCCACTGGAAGGGGGTGTGCGGCTTGGGCACGAAGCCGCCGATGGAGACCGTGCAGCGGATGTCGTTGGAGCCGGAGACCTCGCGGCCCTTGGCGATCACCCGGGTCGCCATGTCGGCGATCTGCAGCACGTCGTCGTCGGTCTCGGTGGGCAGGCCGCACATGAAGTACAGCTTCACCTGGCGCCAGCCGTTGCCGTAGGCGGTGGCGACGGTGCGGATCAGGTCGTCCTCGGAGACCATCTTGTTGATGACCTTGCGGATGCGCTCGCTGCCGCCCTCGGGGGCGAAGGTCAGGCCGGAGCGGCGTCCGTTGCGGGTCAGCTCGTTGGCCAGGTCGATGTTGAAGGCGTCGACGCGGGTCGAGGGCAGCGAGAGGCCGATCTTGTCCTCGGTGTAGCGGTCCGCGAGGCCCTTGGCGATGTCGCCGATCTCGGAGTGGTCGGCGGAGGACAGCGACAGCAGGCCGACCTCCTCGAAGCCGGTGGCCTTGAGGCCCTTCTCGACCATCTCGCCGATGCCGGTGATGGACCGCTCGCGCACCGGGCGGGTGATCATGCCGGCCTGGCAGAAGCGGCAGCCGCGGGTGCAGCCGCGGAAGATCTCCACGGACATCCGCTCGTGCACCGTCTCGGCGAGCGGGACCAGCGGCTGCTTGGGGTAGGGCCACTCGTCGAGGTCCATCACGGTGTGCTTGGACACCCGCCACGGCACGCCGGAGCGGTTGGGGACGACTCGGGCGATGCGGCCGTCGGCCAGGTACTCGACGTCGTAGAAGCGCGGGATGTAGACGGCGCCGGTCTTCGCCAGGCGCAGCAGCACCTCGTCGCGCCCACCGGGGCGGCCCTCGGCCTTCCAGCCGCGGATGATCTCCGTCATGTCGAGCACGGCCTGCTCGCCGTCGCCGATGATCGCGGCGTCGATGAAGTCGGCGATCGGCTCGGGGTTGAACGCGGCGTGTCCGCCGGCCAGGACGATCGGGTCGTCGAGGCCGCGGTCCTTCGACTCCAGCGGGACGCCCGCCAGGTCGAGGGCGGTCAGCATGTTGGTGTAGCCGAGCTCGGTCGAGAAGGAGAGCCCGAGGACGTCGAACGCGCCGACGGGGCGGTGGCTGTCCACGGTGAACTGCGGGACGCCGTGCTCCCGCATCAGCGCCTCCATGTCCGGCCAGACGCTGTAGGTGCGCTCGGCGAGGACGCCGTCACGCTCGTTCAGGACCTCGTAGAGGATCTGGACGCCCTGGTTGGGCAGGCCGACCTCGTACGCGTCCGGGTACATGAGCGCCCACCGGACGTCGCACGAGTCCCAGGGCTTGACGGTGGAGTTGAGCTCGCCGCCCACGTACTGGATCGGCTTCTGCACATGCGGGAGCAGAGCTTCGAGCTGCGGGAAGACCGATTCGGACATCCTTGAACCTTCATGAGCGGACGGGGGTGCTCCTCCCCGCCGGGCCCCACCGGTCTTCCGGCCAGGCCCTGCCGGGTCTCCGGCCGGGGTCCGGCCGGGTTGTGGCCGGGGGAGGATGACTCTCAAGCGTACCCGCAGTGCGCCGCCCTTCCGGTCACCCCTTCGGACGAGCCCGGCGGGCGACCTCCGCCCAGCGCGCGGGCAGCTCCGCCTCGGTCAGGGCGGCCGTCCTCTCCTCGCGCCCGTAGAGGACGCCCCAGGAGAAGGCGGGCTCGCCGGCCCCGGTGGCGTCCTCGGCGAGGGTGCGCAGGGCCTGGCGGGACATCACGCTGTCCTGGTGTTCGCCGAGCGGACGCTGGAGGGACTTGGCGTCGCGGGAGAGCCGCCGGGCCGCCTTGCCGAGGGCGGGGGCCGCGGCCTCGGCGGCGTAGCGGGTGCGCTTGGCCTTCTTGCGGGCCTCGTGGAGGGCGGTGTCGCGTTCGGGGCCGGGCTCCAGCGCCAGCGCCCGCTCGATCCTGCGGGAGAGCCGCCGGAACTCCTTGTCCAGGGCCTTGGCCAGCGGCCTGCCCGGTTTCCGGGCGGCGGCCTTGCGCAGCGGCGGGTCGGCGAGGAAGGCGTCGAGGGCGGTGAGCAGCTCCAGGTAGCGGCGGCTGTCGAGGGCGGCGGCGACCCGGGGGCGGCTGGCGCCGCGGCGGGTGCCGGACCAGAGGGTCAGCCGCTCGCGGACGGGGCCGGTCCGCAGGTGGCCGGGAAGGGCGTCCAGGGCGGCGGCGAGGCGTGCGTCGAGGACCTCCTGGTCGCGGTCGACGCCGAGTTCGCGGGTGAGCCACTGCAGTTCGGCGGCGAGCGGGGCGACGGCCTCGCGGTCGAGCAGCGCGCGGTAGGCGCGCAGGGCGGAGCGCAGGCGGCGGGTGGACACGCGCAGGTCGTGGACGGACTCGGGGAGGTCCCGCCGGACGGCGGGGTCCAGGGCGACGAGGCGGTCGCGCTGGGCGCGGAGGTAGGCGAGGACGTGGTCCCCCGCCGTGACCGGCTTCCCGCGGCGGGGTGCCGGCCCGTCGCCGTCGGGGTCGGTCTCGGTCAGGGCGCGGGCCAGCTTGGACGGTGAGTCGGAGGGGCGGACGCCGGCCCGGCGGAACCGCTTCTCCACCAGGTCGAGCAGCTCCGGGGCGACGCCCTCGGCGAGTTCGACCTCGATCTCGGTCCACTGGGCCTCGCCGTGCCCGCCCACCAGCCGCTCGGCGTGCACGGCGTCGGCACTCGCCTCGGCGAGCAGCCGGCCCTCCGCGTCGCGCAGCTCGCGCACGTCCCGGACGGAGCGGAGGCGGACCACGGGGACGACCTCGGCGCCGAGGGTGCGGGAGCGGACCAGCCGCAGCAGCTCGGCGGGCGGTTCACCGGTGAGCGGGGCTCCGATCTCGTCCCGGGTGTCCGGTCCGACGGGGAGCTTGAGGTGCCAGCCGGGGGTGGAGCCGCCGGTGCGGCGGCGCAGCGTCACCGAGGAGGCGGCCAGGCGGAGGTCGGGGGTGTCGTAGTAGACGGCGTCGAGTTCCGTCACCCCCTGGTCCACGACGGCGGCGATGCCGCCCACGTTGGTCAGGTCGGGGAGCCCGCTGTCCCGCGACTCGAATTTCCGCTCGATCTCACGTGTGGTGTCCGCCATACACCTGAGGCTAACCGCGCGGGTCCCCGAACGGAGGCACGGCGCAGGCGCGGCCCACCGGCACGGCTGGGTTCCCAGTGCGGAGTCACCACCGGGAAGTCACGGAGAACGGGGCGGCTCCCCGCCCGCGTGCGGGTGGGGAGCCGCCCCGTTCCGTGCGCGCGGGCCGGACCCGCTCAGGCGGAGACCGGCCGTTGGAGGCGGATGGACTGGAGCAGGCCGACCGCGATCCAGACGGCGAACATGGACGAGCCGCCGTAGGACACGAACGGCAGCGGCAGACCCGCCACCGGCATGATCCCGAGCGTCATCCCGACGTTCTCGAACGACTGGAAGGCGAACCAGGCGATGATCCCCGCGGCGACGATCGTGCCGTAGAGCTCGGTGGTCTCGCGCGCGATGCGGCAGGCCCGCCACAGCACCACGCCGATCAGGAGCAGTATCAGCGCGCCGCCCACGAAGCCGAGTTCCTCGCCCGCCACCGTGAAGATGAAGTCCGTCTGCTGCTCGGGGACGAACTGGCCGGTGGTCTGGGAGCCCTGGAAGAGGCCCGAGCCGGTCAGGCCGCCGGAGCCGATGGCGATACGGGCCTGGTTGGTGTTGTAGCCGACGCCGGCCGGGTCGAGCTCGGGGTTGGCGAAGGCCGCGAAGCGGTTGATCTGGTACTCGTCCAGCACGCCGAGCTGCCAGACGGCGATCGCCCCGACGGCCCCGGCGCCGATCAGCCCGAGCACCCACCGGTTGGACGCGCCGGAGGCCAGCAGTACGCCCAGCACGATCACCACCATGACCATGACCGACCCGAGGTCGGGCATCAGCATCACGATCAGCATGGGCAGCGCGGCCAGTCCGAGCGCCAGGAGCACCGTGCGGTGGTCCGGGTGCTCGCGGTCGCCCGCGTCGACGCGGGCGGCCAGCAGCATCGCCATGCCGAGGATGATGGTGATCTTGACGAACTCGGACGGCTGGAGCGAGAAGCCGCCGCCGATCTGGATCCAGGCGTGGGCGCCGTTGATGGTGGCGCCCAGCGGGGTGAGCACCAGCACGATCAGCAGCACCGAGACGCCGTACAGGATCGGCACCGCGCCGCGCAGGGTGCGGTGGCCCAGCCAGATCGTGCCGATCATCAGGGCGATGCCGATGCCGGTGTTCAGCAGGTGGCGGACCAGGAAGTAGTACGGGTCGTCGTGGTTGAGCTCGGTGCGGTTGCGGGTGGCCGAGTAGACCAGCACCGTGCCGATCAGCGAGAGGGCCAGGGCGGACAGCAGTATCGGCCAGTCCAGCCGCCGGGCCGCCGAGTCGCGCGCGACCAGGCGGGCCCAGGCGGACCGCTCGGGTCCGTACCCGGAGACGGAGAAGCTGTTCACTCCCACGCTCATGAGCACCTGCTTCCCGGCCGGCCGGAGCGGCGGCCGACGCCCTGGTTCCCGGCGCCCACGTCCCCGGCGCCCGCGTTCCCGGCGCCTGCGTTCCCGGTGCCCGCGTTCCCGGCCCGTGCGTTCCCGGCTCGTGCGTTCCCGGCTCGTGCATTCCCGGCCCGTGCGCGCCTGCCGCCGCGCCCCTGCGGACCCGGTCCGGGTGGCGGGCCGCCCCGGCGCCGCGAGGCGCGGCGGGTGGCCCGGTTGCCGGCGGCGGGCCGCTCGACGGTGCCGACGGGCTGCTGCGCGGGCGGCGCCCCGTCGTCCGCTCCCCCGGCGGCCTCGTCCGGCGGTGCCTGGCCCGGGTCGGCGCCGGGCGGGGTCGCGCCCCCGGCCTCGCCCCCGCCCTCGGCGGCGGCGTCGGCGGCCTTCTGGAGGGCCTTCACCGGGTCGTCCTCGATCTTCGGGCTGTCCACGGTGCCGTCGGGGCGCACCTTGGGCAGCTTTTTCTGCGGCTCGGGGAGCAGCGCCTTCTTCCGGTCGATCGAGCCGTCCGGCTGGACGCCGTACATCGCGTCGTAGATCTTGCGCACGGCCGGGCCCGAGGCGCCGGAGCCGGTACCACCCTGGGAGATCGTCATGACGATCGCGTAGTCGTCGGTGTAGGTGGCGAACCAGGAGGTGGTCTGCTTGCCGTAGACCTCGGCGGTACCGGTCTTGGCGTGCATGGGGATCTTGTCCTGCGGCCAGCCGCCGAACCGCCAGGCCGCGGTGCCGCGCGTGGCGACGCCCTCGAGCGCCGCGTCCATCTCCTTGAGCGTCTTCCCGCTGACCGGGAGCTTGCCGTTGTTCCTCGGCTCGATCTCCTCGATCTTCTGGCCGTCCGGGCTGATCACGGCCTTGCCGACGGAGGGCGCGTACATCGTGCCGCCGTTGGAGATGGCGCCGTAGATGGCGGCCATCTGGATGGGCGTCACCAGGGTGTCGCCCTGGCCGATCGAGTAGTTCACCGAGTCACCGGCGCGCAGTTCGTTGCCGCCGTGGCAGTTCTCCCACTCGATGCGTTCGACGTAGTCGCCGTCCTTCTTGCCGTTCTTGCACCAGTAGTCCTTGTTGGCCTCCCAGTACTCCTGCTTCCACTCCCGGTCCGGGATGCGGCCCGGGACCTCGTTGGGCAGGTCGATGCCGGTCTCCTTGCCGAGGCCGAATTCGTGGGCCGCCTTGTAGAAGTGGTCCTTGGCGTTCTTGCCCTTGCCGCCGCCGTCCTTCTTCCACTGCTCGTGCGCGAGCCGGTAGTAGACGGTGTCGCAGGAGACCTCCAGGGCGCGGCCCAGGTCGATCATGCCGTAGTTGGCGGACTCGAAGTTCTTGAAGACCTGGCTGCCGATGGAGTAGTCGCTGGAGCACTGGTAACTGCCGTCGAAGGCGTAGCCGGCGTCGACCGCGCCCGCGGTGGTGACCACCTTGAAGATGGAGCCGGGCGCCGCCTGCCCCTGGATGGCGCGGTTGAGCAGCGGGTAGTTGCCCTTCTTGCCGGTCATCTTGGCGTAGTCCTTGGCGGAGATGCCGCCGACCCAGGCGTTGGGGTCGTAGGACGGGTTGGACGCCATGGCGACCACCCGGCCGGTCCTGGCCTCCAGCACCACGACGGCGCCCGCGTCGGCCTTGTACGTCTCGTTGGTGTTGCGGTCCCACTCCTGGCGGGCCGCCTTCATCGCCTGCTCCAGCTCGTACTCGGCGACCCGCTGCACGCGGGCGTCGATGCTGGTGACCAGGTGCGAGCCGGGCACGCCGGGGTCGGCCTCGGCCTCGCCGAGGACCCGGCCCAGCTTGTCGACCTCGTACCGGGTGACGCCGGCCTTGCCGCGCAGCGCCTGGTCGTACTGGCGCTCCAGGCCGGAACGGCCCACCTGGTCGGAGCGCAGGAAGGGCGAGTCGGTGTCCTGGGCCTTCTGGATCTCCTCGTCGGTGACGGGCGACAGGTAGCCGAGGACCTGGGCGGTGTTGGCGCCGCCGGGGCTCGGGTAGCGGCGGACCGAGGCGGGCTCGGCCGTGATGCCGGGGAAGTCCTCGGAGCGCTCGCGGATCTGCAGGGCCTGACGGGCCGTCGCCTCGTCGGTGATGGGGATCGGCTGGTAGGGCGAACCGTTCCAGCAGGGCTGCGGGGTCTCGGAGTCGCAGAGCCGGACCTTCTCCATCACCTCCTTCGGCTTCATGCCGAGGACCTCGGCGAGCTTGGTGAGGACGCCCTTGCCGTCGTCGTCCATCTTCATCAGCTCGGTCCGGGAGGCGGAGACGACCAGCCGGTTCTCGTTGTCCGCGATCGGCACGCCGCGGGCGTCGAGGATCTCGCCGCGGGTGGCGGGCTGGACGACCTGCTGGACGTGGTTGCCGCTGGCCTCGGCCGCGTACTCGGCGCCGTTGCGCACCTGGAGGTACCAGAGGCGGCCGCCGAGGGTGGCGAGCAGCGAGAGGACCAGCACCTGGAGGACCACCAGACGGATCTGGACGCGAGGGCTGCGGCCCGTCTCGGGAATGTTGCTCACAGCCGCTTCACCCCCTTCAGGCGGTTGCCGACGCGGAAGCGGCCGGCGCGGGTGCGGCTGAGTCCGGGCGTGCCGGAGACCAGCCAGTTGGAGGTGACGGAGGCGCCGCCCCCGGCGGAGGAGGAGTCGGCGAGCGGGTCGTTCTCCGCGCGGCGGGCCAGGGCCATCACGCCCGGCACCACGAACGGGGTGAGCAGCAGGTCGTAGAGCGCGGCGGTGAACAGCAGGGAGCCGAGGCCGACGTCCCGGGCGGCGGTGTCGCCGACCAGCGCGCCCACTCCGGCGTAGAGCAGCGTGGAGCCGACGGCGGCGGCGACCACGACGGCCATCGGGCCGATCGCGGTCCGCAGCCGTCCGTGCTCCGGCTTGGCGAGCCCGACGAGGTAGCCGACGACGCAGAGCACCAGCGCGTACCGGCCTGCCGCGTGGTCGGCGGGCGGCGCCAGGTCGGCGAGGAGGCCGGCCGCGAAGCCGACCAGCGCGCCCCCGGTGTGCCCGTAGACCAGGGCCAGGCCGAGGACGGTGAGCAGCAGCAGGTCGGGTACGGCTCCGGGCAGCTGGAGTCTGGCGAGGATGCTCACCTGGATCACCAGGGCGACCACCACCAGCGTGCCGGAGAGCAGGATCCGGTTCAGTTTCATGGGTAAATCCCCCCAGTTCCTACTGCTCGTCCTGGTCTTGCTGCGGCTGCTGCCCGCCCTGTCCTGCGGCGCCGTCCTGGCCGGCCTGGCCGTCCTGGCCCGCCTGGCCCTCCTGACCGGCCCGGCCGGCCTCGCCCTCGGGATCGGGGGCGCCGGGTGTGACGGTCACCGTCACGGTCGGGACGGGCGTCGGCTTGGGCTTCGGCGGCAGCACGCTGTCCCGCGGGTCCTTGGCGGGCCCCTGGACGACGATGCCGACGATGTCGAGCTGGGTGAAGCTGACGAACGGCGTGACGTAGACCGTACGCGTCAGGTCGCCGCCGGCCGGGTCGACCCGCGAGACGACGCCGACCGGGACGCCGGGTACGAACGGCTTGTTGCCCTCGGAGCCGAAGGTGACCAGGCGCTGGCCCTTCTCCACCTTCGCCTTGCCGTTGAGCAGCTGGACGCGCAGCGGCCGGTCGCCCTGGCCGGAGGCGAAGCCGAGTTCGTCGTTGCCCTCCATGCGGGTGCCGACGGTGAAGTCGGGGTCGCTGGCCAGCAGGACCGTGGCCGTCTCGGGGCCGACGGTGGTGACGCGGCCGACCAGGCCGTCGCCGTTGAGCACCGTCATGTCCCGCTGGATGCCGTCGTTGGCGCCGACGTCCAGGGTGACCGTCCAGGAGAAGCCCTGGGCGGCGCCGATGCCGACCACCTGGGCGCCCTTGATCTTGTACTGCCCGGCGCCCGCGGTGGCCAGCATCTTCTCGAACTGGCGGAGCCTGCTGCGGTCGCGCGCGTCGCTGCCGAGTTCCGCCTTCAGGGCGGCGTTCTCCTGCTCGAGTTCGGTGAGCCGGTCGTGGCGCTCCCCCGAGTCGCGGACGGCCGCGACGGCGTTGCCGATCGGATCGACCGCGGAGGCGACGCCGTTCTCGATCGGGCCGAAGACGGCGGCCGCGGCATGCCGGGCGCCGTCGACGGGTGAGTCCTTCCCACCCCTGATGTCCACCGTGATCAGCGCGAACGCGATCGCGACCAGCAGCACCAGGAGCAGCCGGCTCTCTCGTGTGTCCCTCACGTGCGGCGGCCGTGCCTTCCTTGTCGGAATGGTCGTACGGACTTGCTGTGTCTGCGGACTTGCTGTGTCTGCGGACTTGCTGTGTCTGCGGGCGGCTGCGCCGGCGAGCGACTGCGTCCACCGACGACTATGTCCCGGTACGGGCGAATCCACGGGAGAAACGCCTGGGCCGGACGCCGGAGTTCCGGGTCCGGCCGGAGGTCCGCCGTACGGGTGCGCCCCGTACGGCGGACAGGTGACGTTCCGTCAATCGGGTGGCTCAGCGGCGGGGCTGGGCGTCCAGGACCTGCTGGAGCGCCTCGAACTCCTCGACGCACTTGCCGGAGCCGAGCGCCACGCTGTCCAGCGGGTCCTCGGCGATGTGGATCGGCATGCCGGTCTCCCGGCGCAGCCGCTCATCCAGGCCGCGGAGCAGGGCGCCGCCGCCGGTGAGCACGATCCCACGGTCCATCACGTCGCCCGACAGCTCGGGCGGGCACTTGTCCAGCGTGGTCTTGACGGCGTCGACGATCGCGTTGACCGGTTCCTCGATCGCCTTGCGGACCTCCGCGGCGGAGATGACCACGGTCTTCGGCAGGCCGGAGACCAGGTCGCGGCCGCGGATCTCGGTGTGCTCGTCCTTGTCCAGGTCGTACGCGGAGCCGATCGAGATCTTGATCTGCTCGGCCGTCCGCTCGCCGAGGAGCAGCGAGTACTCCTTCTTGACGTGCTGGATGATCGCGTTGTCCAGCTCGTCGCCGGCGACCCGGATCGACTGGGCGGTCACGATGCCGCCGAGGGAGATCACCGCGACCTCCGTGGTGCCGCCGCCGATGTCCACCACCATGTTGCCCGTGGCCTCGTGGACCGGCAGGCCGGAGCCGATGGCGGCGGCCATGGGCTCCTCGATGATGTGCACCTGGCGGGCGCCGGCCTGGGTCGACGCCTCGATGACGGCGCGGCGCTCCACCCCGGTGATGCCGGACGGCACGCACACCACGACCCGCGGGCGGGCCAGGTAGCGGCGCTTGTGGATCTTCAGGATGAAGTACCGCAGCATCCGCTCGGTGATCTCGAAGTCGGCGATCACGCCGTCCTTCAGCGGGCGCACCGCCACGATGTTGCCGGGGGTGCGGCCGATCATCTTCTTGGCCTCGGCCCCCACCGCCAGGATGCCGCCGGTGTTGGTGTTGATCGCGACGACCGACGGCTCGTTGAGTACGATCCCGCGACCCCTCACGTACACCAGCGTGTTGGCGGTCCCGAGGTCGACAGCCATGTCACGGCCGATGAACGACATTGAGTTCCCCATCAGAATTCGTCTGGCCGTCCCACGTTGAGCGTGAATCCGCTTGCGGTGGGGACGGCAAGGGTGGGTGCTGTGACGTGAAGGCTTGCAAGGCTAACCATCGTAGTCTCGCCCGCCCCCTGACACTGCGCGAGGGTCTCCGCCATTCTCAGCAGAAGACGGAGCTGTACGCCTCCGGTGACGTGCCGTCGGAGGGAAAGGTTCCCCCAAAGAGGGCCCGGCCACAACGGTCGGCGCCGCCCGACGGGTCAGACGCGGCCGGGGAAGAAGATCTTGATCTCGCGCTCGGCGGACTCCTCGGAGTCCGAGGCGTGGATGAGGTTCTCCCGCGTGATGACGCCGAAGTCGCCGCGGATGGAACCGGGCTGCGCCTCGATCGGGTCGGTGGGACCGGCGAGACGGCGCACGCCCTCGATCACGCGCTCGCCCTCGACGATCAGCGACACGACCGGGCCGGACGACATGAAGCCGAGCAGCGGCTCGTAGAACGGCTTGCCCTTGTGCTCGCCGTAGTGCTGCTCGAGGGTCTCCTGGTCGAGGGTGCGGAGCTCGAGGGCGGTGATGCTCCAGCCCGCCTTGCGCTCGATACGGCTGATGATCTCGCCGGTCAGGCCGCGACGGACGGCGTCGGGCTTGAGGAGGACAAGGGTGCGCTGCATGCGGGCTCCCGGAGTGGCTGTACGGGCTGGTGAAGATCGGTCCGAGCCTATCCTCCCCGGCCGGTGGCCCAGCACCCGAGGCACGGCCAAGCCTCCGCGGTGGGGCCGGCCCGCCGCCGCACCGACGCCGCCCCTCGGGGAACCGAGGGGCGGCGTCACGCGGTCAGGTCGGTCAGATCGGTCAGGCGGTGGTGGTGGCCGCCGCCCGGGACGCCTTGGCGGCGTCGATCTTGCGGCCGTAGTGGACGGAGGCCCACCACAGCGCCGCGAAGGCGACCCCGAGTCCGAACATCATCGGCACCACGAAGCCCGAGGCGATCAGCGCGGCCTGGAGGATCCAGCCCAGCACCACCCCGCCCGGCCGGGTGATGACCCCGCACAGCAGCACGGACAGCAGCATGCCGATCCCGCACACCGTCCACACCGTCGTCATGGACAGGTCCGGGTCCTTCATGGCGACCAGCCCGGCGAAGGCGATGACGAAGAACTCGCCGATGAGCGTCGAAGCGCAGAGCGTACGCACGGAAAATCCTCAGCCCTTCCTGAGAAGCAGCCGGGCCTCGCCGACCGTGATGACAGAACCGGTGACCAGCACGCCGCCGCCGGCGAACTCGCCCTCCTCCTCGGCCAGCGTGATCGCGGCCTCCAGCGCGTCCGGGAGCCGCGGCTCGACCTGGACCCGCTCGTCCCCGAACACCTCCACGGCGATCGCGGCCAGCTCGTCCGCGTCCATCGCCCGGTGGCTGGAGTTCTGCGTGACGACGACCTCCGCGAAGATCGGCTCGAACGCCTCCAGCAGCCCTCGCACGTTCTTGTCGCCGCTCGCGCCGACCACGCCGATCAGGCGGCTGAAGTCGAAGGCCTCGCCGACCGCCTCGGCGGTGACCCGCGCGCCGGCCGGGTTGTGCGCGGCGTCCAGGACGACCGTGGGCGAGCGCCGCACGACCTCCATCCGCCCCGGCGAGGACACCGAGGCGAACGCCCGCCGCACCGTCTCGATGTCGAGCGGGCCGGAGCGCGCCCCGCCGACGCCGAAGAACGCCTCGACCGCCGCCAGCGCGACCGCCGCGTTGTGCGCCTGGTGGGCGCCGTGCAGCGGGAGGTAGACCTCCTCGTACTCGCCGCCCAGGCCGCGCAGCGTCATCATCTGGCCGCCGACCGCGACCTGCCGCGACAGCACGCCGAACTCCAGGCCCTCGCGGGCCACCGTGGCGTTCTTCCGCACGGAGGTCTTCAGCACGACCTGCGCGGCGTCCACCGGCTGCTGGGCGAGCACGACCGTGGCGTCGTCCTTGATGATCCCGGACTTCTCGGTGGCGATCTCGCCCGTGGTGGAGCCGAGGCGGTCGGTGTGGTCCAGGTCGATGGGGGTGATCACGGCGACGTCGGCGTCGATGACGTTGGTGGCGTCCCAGGTGCCGCCCATGCCGACCTCGACGACGGCCACGTCCACGGGCGCGTCGGCGAAGGCCGCGTAGGCCATGCCGGTGAGGACCTCGAAGAAGGAGAGCCGGTACTCCTGCGCGGTGTCGACCATGTCGACGTACGGCTTGATGTCCCGGTAGGTCTCGACGAACCGCTCGGCGTCGATCGGATGCCCGTCCAGGCTGATCCGCTCGGTGACGGACTGCACGTGCGGGCTGGTGTAGCGGCCGGTGCGCAGGTCGAAGGCGCCGAGCAGCGCCTCGATCATGCGGGCGGTGGAGGTCTTGCCGTTGGTGCCCGTGATGTGGATCGACGGGTAGGAGCGCTGCGGGTCGCCGAGGACGTCCATCAGCGCGGCGATGCGGCTGACGGAGGGCTCCAGCTTGGTCTCGCCCCAGCGGGAGGCGAGTTCCGCCTCCACCTCGCGGAGCGCCCTGTCGACCTCCGGGTCCTCGGGACGGGACGGCACGTCCGCGCCGGGCGGGCCGCCCTGGGTGCGCAGGGTGCGGCTGCCGGCCTCGATCACGGCGAGATCGGGATCGCGGTCCGTCTCCTCCGCGATGATCTCTTCGAAGGCGTCCAGCGGGTCGGGACCCTCGCTGCTGTCGTCCGGGGGGAGCTCACTCACGCGCCCAGTCTACGTTCCTGGTACGGCACGGTTCGTCCCGGGCCGGGCGCGGTTCAGCCCAGCCAGGCACGCAGCCGCAGCCGGCCCCACAGGTGCGCCAGGGCGAAGGAGACCGCCGTGGACACGACCGCGACCGCGGCCATGGCGAGGAGCGCCGGGCCGCCGTGCGGGACCCGGTCGGCGAGCAGGGCGGACAGCGCCGTCACCGGGGCCAGGTGGACCAGGTAGGCACCGAAGGAGGCATCGGAGAGCCGTTCCACGGGCCCCCGCCACCGGCGGGGCACCCGCACGCCCCGGAAGGCGCCGAGGACCGCGAAGGTGAGCGCCGCCACGGGGAGCGAGGCGTACGCGGCGGGGAACCGGAAGCCGAGCTGGTACCCGGTGAGCGCGGCCAGGCAGCCCGCGGTGGCGACCGCCCAGGGCCAACGCGGGCCGAGGCCGCGGGCGGCGCCCAGGAGTCCGGCGCCCAGCAGCGCGTACCCGAGCGGGTAGAGCGACAGCCCCCACTCCCAGCTCGGCAGGTCCAGCCCGGTCGGCGCCCCCAGGTCGGCGCGGGCGGCCCCGCCGAAGGCGCACACCGCGAGCAGGCCCAGCGTCCACCAGGGCACCGTGCGGCCCCGGTCCCGCACCAGCAGCACCACGGCGCCCAGCGCCAGCAGCAGCGGCACGTAGACGTACAGGTACCAGAGGTGGAACGCCGCCTCGACCGAGCCGAACAGCGCCGCGGCGGCGTCCTCGGGCGTCCCCCGCCAGGCAACGTAGAACAGGGTCCACAGGGCCATCGGCCGCACGATCCGGTCGGCCCGCCGCAGCAGCTGTCCCTCGCCGCGCACCGGGGAGGCCGCCAGCGCCGCCCAGCCGGCCATGGCGAAGAAGGCGGGCACCGCGAAACGGGTGAGGGCGTCGGCGGCGTGGCCCGTCGTGCGGTGGCCGGCGTCGACGAAGACGGCGGCGGTGTGGCACAGCACCACGGCCGCCGTGCACACCACCC
Source organism: Streptomyces sp. NPDC002640 (assembly GCF_053592575.1). Lineage (NCBI taxonomy): Bacteria > Bacillati > Actinomycetota > Actinomycetes > Kitasatosporales > Streptomycetaceae > Streptomyces > Streptomyces sp. NPDC002640. Next base: position 166,878 of record NZ_JBSFVZ010000015.1, read on the forward strand.
GGAGCAGGTCGACGTCGTGCCGCCGCTCGCGGACCGGTGCGGCGGCGCAGGGCAGGGGGGTGCTCACGGTCATGCCCGCACCCAACAACCCGCGGATGACGCGCACCCCACGACGACGTGAACGCCGCGAGCCGCCCCTGGGGAGGAGCGGCTCGCGGTGTGAGGCGTCGAACGACCGGACGATTACGCGGAGGGCAGCTTCTGGAGCTGCTCGGTGATCCGCGCGATGTCCTCCTCGGCCTTGGCGAGGCGGGCGCGGATCTTCTCCACGACCGGCTCCGGGGCCTTGCCGAGGAAGGCCTCGTTGCCCAGCTTGCCGTTGGCCTGCGCCTTCTCCTTCTCGGCGGCGGCGAGGTCCTTGGAGAGCCGCTTGCGCTCGGCCTCGAAGTCGATGGCGCCGGACAGGTCCAGCTCGACCGTCGCCCCGGCCACCGGCAGGCTGGCGGTGGCGGAGAAGCCCTCGCCCTCCGGCTGGAGGCGCAGCAGCTGGCGGATGGCCGGCTCGTGCGGGGCGAGCGCCGTGCCGCCCAGGGTGAGGCGGGCCGGGACGCGCTGGCCAGGCTGCAGGCCCTGGTCGCTGCGGAAGCGGCGGACCTCGGTGATCACCGACTGGAGGGTGGCGATCTCCCGCTCGGCGCCGGCGTCGCGGAAGCCGCTGTCCGAGGGCCAGTCGGCGACGACGACGGACTCGCCGCCGGTCAGCGTGGTCCACAGCGTCTCGGTGACGAACGGCATGATCGGGTGCAGCAGCCGCAGCGTGACGTCCAGGACCTCGCCGAGGACGCGCTTGCTCGCCTCGGCGGCCGGGCCGCCCGCCATGAACGTCGTCTTCGACAGCTCGACGTACCAGTCGAAGACCTCGTCCCACGCGAAGTGGTAGAGCGTCTCGGACAGCTTGGAGAACTGGTAGTCCTCGTAGAAGGCGTCGACCTCGGCGACCACCGAGTTGAGCCGGGAGAGGATCCAGCGGTCGGTCGCCGACAGTTCGGCGGCGTCCGGCAGCGGGCCCTCGACGGTCGCGCCGTTCATCAGGGCGAACCGGGTGGCGTTCCAGATCTTGTTGGCGAAGTTGCGGGCCGCCTGGACCCAGTCCTCGCCGATGGGCACGTCGACGCCGGGGTTGGCGCCGCGCGCCAGGGTGAAGCGCAGCGCGTCGGAGCCGTACTTGTCCATCCAGTCCAGCGGGTTGACGACGTTCCCGAAGGACTTCGACATCTTCTTGCCGTTCTGGTCACGGACCATGCCGTGCAGCACGATGGTGTGGAACGGCGGGGTGCCGTCCATCGCGTAGAGGCCGAACATCATCATCCGGGCGACCCAGAAGAAGAGGATGTCGTAGCCGGTGACCAGCACGGAGTTCGGGTAGAACTTCGCGAGGCTCTCGGTCTCCCCGGGCCAGCCCAGCGTGGAGAACGGCCACAGGCCGGAGGAGAACCAGGTGTCGAGGACGTCGCTGTCCTGGCGCCAGCCCTCCGCCTCGGTGCCCGGCGGCTGCTCGTCGGGGCCGACGCAGACCGTCTCGCCGTTCGGGCCGTACCAGACCGGGATGCGGTGACCCCACCAGAGCTGGCGCGAGATGCACCAGTCGTGGAGGTTGTCGACCCAGTCGAAGTACCGCTTCTCCATCTCCTGCGGGTGGATCTTGACCTTGCCGTCGCGGACCGCGTCGCCGGCGGCCTGGGCGAGCGGGCCGACCTTGACCCACCACTGCATGGACAGCCGGGGCTCGATGGTGGTCTTGCACCGGGAGCAGTGGCCGACGGAGTGGGTGTAGGGGCGCTTCTCGGCGACGATCCGGCCCTCGGCGCGCAGCGCGGCGACGATGGCGGAGCGGGCCTCGAGGCGGTCCAGGCCCTGGAAGGGACCGTGGACGGTGATGACGGCGTGCTCGTCCATCACGGCGATGGACGGCAGGTCGTGCCGCTGGCCGATCTCGAAGTCGTTCGGGTCGTGGGCCGGGGTGACCTTGACCGCGCCGGTGCCGAACTCCGGGTCGACGTGCGCGTCGGCGACGACGGGGATGGTGCGGTCGGTCAGCGGCAGCTTGATCTGCTTGCCGACCAGGTGCCGGTACCGCTCGTCGTCCGGGTGGACGGCGACCGCGGTGTCGCCCAGCATCGTCTCGGCGCGGGTGGTGGCGACGACGATGGTGTCCTCGCCCTCGCCGTACTTCATGGAGACGAGCTCGCCGTCGTCGTCCTGGTACTCGACCTCGATGTCGGAGATCGCGGTCAGGCAGCGCGGGCACCAGTTGATGATGCGCTCGGCGCGGTAGATCAGCTCGTCGTCGAAGAGCTTCTTGAAGATGGTCTGGACGGCCTGGGACAGGCCCTCGTCCATCGTGAAGCGCTCGCGCGACCAGGCGACGCCGTCGCCGAGGCGGCGCATCTGGCCGGAGATCTGGCCGCCGGACTCGGCCTTCCACTGCCAGACGCGCTCGACGAACGCCTCGCGGCCCAGGTCGTGGCGGGACTTGCCCTCCTTGCCGAGCTCGCGCTCGACGACGTTCTGGGTCGCGATGCCGGCGTGGTCCATGCCCGGCTGCCACAGCGTCTCGTAGCCCTGCATCCGCTTGCGGCGGGTCAGGGAGTCGATCAGCGTGTGCTCGAAGGCGTGCCCCAGGTGGAGCGAGCCGGTGACGTTCGGCGGGGGGATGACGACGGTGAAGGGTTCCTTGTCGCTCTCCGCGTCCGCCTCGAAGTAACCGCGTTCTACCCAGCGCTCGTACAGCGGTCCCTCCACGTCGGCCGGCGTGTACTGGGTCGGCAGTTCGGTTTCGGGCGCTGTGGGCTGCTGAGAGTTCTCGGTCACGCCGGTCATTTTAGGGGTGTCGCCATCCTGTTCCGAAACGCGATTACTAGGTAACGGTCTGCGCCCGGGGGCGCACGCCGGGGCCGCCGTAGGGAAGGATGGCGCGGGACAGCATCAGGGAGGGAAACCAGCCATGAGTTACAACCAGCCGGGCCCGTACGGCCAGCAGCCCCAGCAGCCCGGGCCCTACGGACAGCCGGGGGCTCAGCAGCCTGGCCCCTACGGCCAGCCCGGCGGCCAGCAGCCCGGCCCGTACGGCGCCCCGCAGCAGCCGCAGCCCGGATACGGCTACCCGCAGCAGACCCAGGGCCAGCCGCAGCCCGGTTACGGATACCCGCAGCAGCCCGGCGTCCCGCCGCAGGCGGGCCCGTACGGCCAGCAGCCGGGCCAGCCCGGCCAGCCGCCGTACGGCATGCCCCCGCAGGGCGCGCCCGGCGGCGGTGGCGGCGGCAGGAAGACGGGCCTGATCATCGGCGGCGCGGCCGTGGTGGTCGCGATCGCGGTGGGCGCCTACTTCCTCATCGGCGGTGGCGGCGGCGCCTCGGTCGCCGACGACGGCCCGCACAAGCTGACCACGCCCGCGACGGTCCTCGGCGACTACAAGAAGGCGGAGACCGGCGCGGCCGGCAACAGCGGCGGCTTCACCGAGGAGGACCTGAAGGACGCCGAGAAGCACGGCGTCAACAACGCCAAGGACGTCCAGGCCATGTACCAGGCCGGTGACCAGAGCGACCCGATGGCCCTCAAGATGCTCCAGTTCATGGGTGTCTACGGCGAGATCGAGGACCCGGAGAGCGTCGTCGACGGCATGTTCGACGAGATGAAGAAGAACGCCTCCAAGGAGGACGGCGAGACCGTCGGCTCCCCGCAGGACTTCACCACCGACAAGGTGGTGCTGAAGTGCCAGGAGATCGTGGCGAAGCCCGACGACACCACCGCCGGACAGCCCGCCGAGGTCCACATGGCGACCTGCATCTGGGCCGACCGCTCCACCCTGGGCGTGGTCATCCCGATCAACCTGTCCGACATGATGAGCGGCAAGGGCGTCGACCTGAAGTCCGCGTCCGACCTGACGAGCAAGCTCCGCGCCGAGGTGCGCGTCAAGGCCTGACGGCCGCCACGCACGCGCAGGGGCCCCGGTCGACGTGACCGGGGCCCCTGCGCGTGAACGGTACTGCGGCTAGGCCGACTTCTGCTCGCCGCCGCCCCGGCCGCCGCGCGCGTCGCGCGGGATCAGGGTGGGGTTGACGTTGGAGTGGACCACGTCTGCGGTGATGACGACGCGGCCGACGTCCGTGCGGGACGGCACCTCGTACATCACCGACATCAGGACCTCCTCCATGATGGCGCGCAGTCCGCGCGCGCCGGTCTGGCGGAGGATGGCCTGGTCGGCGATGGCCTCCAGCGCCTCGCGCTCGAAGTCCAGCTCGACGCCGTCGAGTTCGAACAGCCGCTGGTACTGCTTCACCAGCGCGTTCTTCGGCTCGACCAGGATCTGCAGCAGCGCCTCGCGGTCCAGGTTGTGCACCGAGGTGATCACCGGCAGGCGGCCGATGAACTCGGGGATCATCCCGAACTTGACCAGGTCCTCGGGCATGACGTCCTCGAACTGGTCCTTGGCGGACAGCTCCCGCTTGGAGTGGATGGTCGCGCCGAAGCCGATGCCCTTGGCGCCGGCCCGGGACTCGATGATCTTCTCCAGCCCGGCGAAGGCGCCGCCCACGATGAACAGGACGTTCGTCGTGTCGATCTGGATGAACTCCTGGTGCGGGTGCTTGCGCCCGCCCTGCGGCGGCACCGAGGCGGTGGTGCCCTCGAGGATCTTCAGCAGGGCCTGCTGGACGCCCTCGCCGCTGACGTCGCGGGTGATCGACGGGTTCTCGCTCTTGCGGGCGACCTTGTCGATCTCGTCGATGTAGATGATCCCCGTCTCGGCCTTCTTGACGTCGTAGTCGGCCGCCTGGATCAGCTTCAGCAGGATGTTCTCGACGTCCTCGCCGACGTAGCCGGCCTCGGTCAGCGCGGTCGCGTCGGCGATGGCGAACGGTACGTTCAGCATCCGCGCGAGCGTCTGGGCGAGGAGCGTCTTGCCGGAGCCCGTGGGGCCCAGCAGGAGGATGTTGGACTTGGCCAGCTCGATGGAGTCCTCGCGGCCCTGGCCGCCGCCGTTCTCACCGGCCTGGACCCGCTTGTAGTGGTTGTACACCGCCACCGAGAGCGCCTTCTTGGCGGGCTCCTGGCCCACCACGTAGCTCTCCAGGAACTGGTAGATCTCCCGCGGCTTCGGGAGCTCCTCCCAGCGGGTCTCGCTCGACTCGGCGAGCTCCTCCTCGATGATCTCGTTGCAGAGATCGATGCACTCGTCGCAGATGTACACACCGGGGCCTGCGATGAGCTTCTTGACCTGCTTCTGGCTCTTGCCGCAGAACGAGCACTTGAGCAGATCGCCGCCGTCACCGATGCGTGCCACGGTGTGCTTCCCCTTCGCCTGGGAGCCCACGGACGCCTGTGCGTCCCCGGTCTCCACGGTGCTGCCTTATGTCGACGGTACCTTGCCTGGCCCCCCGTTCGGGCCCCCCTTGGCAGGGTCCGCTCCGGAACGCATCCGGGCGAACCCCGCCAAGGGGCGGCAGACGTCATGCCGCCGGCGTGAAAATCGCGGCGTCAGCGGACGCTGGCGTTGTTCATCTTGCGGGTCGAGATGATCTGGTCGATCAGCCCGTACTGGAGCGCGTCCTCGGCGGTGAGGATCTTGTCGCGCTCGATGTCCTCACGGATCTTCTCGATCGCGGTGGTGGAGTGCTTGGCCAGCATCTCCTCGAGCTGCGAACGCATCCGCAGGATCTCGTTGGCGGCGATCTCCAGGTCGGAGACCTGACCGCGCCCGGTCTCGCTGTAGGGCTGGTGGATCAGCACGCGGGCGTTCGGGAGCGCCATGCGCTTGCCGGGCGTGCCGGCCGCGAGCAGGACGGCGGCCGCGGAGGCGGCCTGGCCCATGCACACGGTCTGGACGTCCGGCTTCACGAACTGCATCGTGTCGTAGATCGCGGTGAGCGCCGTGAAGGAGCCGCCGGGGCTGTTGATGTAGATCGAGATGTCGCGGTCCGGGTCCATCGACTCCAGGCACAGCAGCTGCGCCATGACGTCGTTGGCGGAGGCGTCGTCGATCTGGACGCCCAGGAAGATCACGCGCTCCTCGAAGAGCTTCGCGTACGGGTCGTACTCGCGCACGCCCTGCGAGGTGCGCTCGACGAAGCGCGGGATCACGTAACGGGACTCGGCGACCGGAGCGGTCAGCTCGGCGCGCGTGCGGTCGTACAGGCCGCTGCCGGGGAAGTCGTTCATTCTCTGTCTCCTGGAAGGCGGGGCGGGGGAGGGCCGGTGTGCGGGTGCGGGAATCAGGCCCCGGTGCCGCCGCCGCCCGGCATGTTGGCGGCCGTGGTGATGACCTCGTCGATGAGGCCGTAGTCCTTGGCCTCCTGGGCGTCGAACCAGCGGTCCCGGTCGGAGTCGCGGGTGATCTGCTCGACCGACTGACCGGTGTGGAAGGCGGTCAGCTCCGCCATCTTCTTCTTGGTGTGCAGCAGGCGCTCCGCGTGGATCTTGATGTCCGACGCGGAACCGGCCAGGCCGGCCGACGGCTGGTGGATCAGGATCTCGGCGTTCGGCAGCGCGAAGCGCTTGCCGGGCGTGCCGGCGCTCAGCAGGAACTGGCCCATCGAGGCGGCGAGGCCCATCGCGATCGTCACCACGTCGTTCTTGATGTACTGCATGGTGTCGTAGATCGCCATGCCGGCCGTGATCGAGCCGCCGGGGCTGTTGATGTAGAGGTAGATGTCCTTGTCCGGGTCGGCGGCAAGGAGCAGCAGCTGTGCGGTGATCTTGTTGGCGATGTCGTCGTCGACCGGCTGGCCGAGGAAGATGATCCGCTCGTTGAGCAGCCGGTTGTAGACCTGGTCGCCGAGGCCACCACCGATGGAAGGCTCGCCGGCGGCGGAGGGCATCAGATTCGTCACGTATCCACCTGCTCGTCTTACGACGGCGCCGGGCCGTCTCACGTGTTCTGCCGGGGCGGGGGTGGTGCTCTTTGCCCCTGCAGCGCGCCGCGATGATCGGCGGCGACGGGGACTCCCCTGCCCTCGTATTCATGGACCCTAACGCGCAGGCAGTCACGTGCCATCCCGGTTCCTGGGGTGTTCGCTGTGAGCGCATGGGACCGGGACGACGGTCCTCTCCCCCGTCGGGCCGCGGTCGTGCCGCCGTCGTGCCGCGGTCGTGCCGCCGTCGGGGGAAACGGGCCGGGCCCCGGTTCCGTGCTGGGCGGCGCGGAACCGGGGCCCGGGGAGAGCTCGGGGAGCGGGAGGGTCAGCCCTCCTTGGACTCCTCGGCGGCGGCCTCGGTGGTCTCGGCGGTCTCGCCGGCCTCCGTGGTCTCCTCCTCCTCGTCGTCGCTCAGGTCGACGACCTCGCCGTTGGTGTCCTTGACCGTGGCGGACTCGACGACCAGGGCCAGCGCCTTGCCGCGGGCGACCTCGCCGACCAGCATCGGGACCTGGTTGCCCTGGACGACCGCCTGGGCGAACTGGTCGGGGGACATGCCGGAGGACGCCGCGCGCCGCATGAGGTGCTCGGTGAGCTCCTCCTGGTTGACGTTCAGCTTCTCGCGGTTGACCAGGGCGTCGAGGACGAACTGGGTCTTGATGCCCTTGACCGCGGCCTCGCGGGTCTCGGTGTCGAACTCCTCGGCGGTCTTGCCCTGGATCTCGAGGTACTTCTCGAGGTCGAGGCCCATCTGGCCGAGCTGGTGGTGCTCCAGGTTGTGCTTGCGGGTCTGGATCTCGTCCTCGAGCAGCTTCTCGGGGATCGGGACCTCGATCAGCTCGAGGAGCTTGTCCAGCACGCGCTCCTGGGCCTGCGTGGCCTGGTCGTACTGCTTCATGTTCTCGAGGCGCTTGCGGCTGTCCGCCTTGAGCTCCTCGAGGGTGTCGAACTCGGAGGCGAGCTGGGCGAACTCGTCGTCCAGCTCGGGCAGCTCGCGCTTGGCGACCTGGCCGACCTTGACGGTGATCTCGGCCTGCTTGCCGGCGGCGGAGCCGCCCTTGAGCTCGGAGGTGAAGGTGACCTCGCCACCGGCCTCGACGCCCTTGACGGCCTCGTCGATGCCGTCGAGCAGCTCGCCGGAACCGATGGTGTAGCTGACGTCCTTGGCGATGCCGTCCTCGAGGACCTCTCCGTCGACCTTGGCCTCGAGGTCCAGGGTCACGACGTCGCCGTCCTCGGCGGCGCGCTCCACCGGGGAGGTGGTGGCGAAGCGCTCACGCAGCTGCTCGACCGACTTGTCGAGGTCCTCGTCCGTCACCTCGACGGCGTCGACCTCGACCTCGATGTTCGAGAAGTCCTCGGGGAGCTCGACCTCGGGGCGGATGTCCACCTCGGCGGTGAAGCTGAGCAGCTCACCGTCCTTGAGGTCCTTGATGTCGACCTCGGGCTGGCCCAGGACGTCGATCTCGGCCTCGTCGACCGCCTGCGTGTAGAACTTCGGGAGGGCGTCGTTGATCGCCTCCTCGAGAACCGCACCGCGGCCGAACCGCTGGTCGATGACGCGGGCCGGGATCTTGCCCTTGCGGAAGCCCTTCACCGTGACCTGCTGGTTGATCTTCTTGTACGCCGCGTCGAGGCTGTCCTTGAGCTCCTCGAAGGGCACCTCGACAGTGAGCCGAACCCGAGTCGGGTTCAGGGTCTCCACGGCGCTCTTCACGGTTCGGTCTCCTTGTGGCTGACTGCTTGGGTTGGCCGGGACCAGAACGGTCCGGCGACTCGCGCACCGGGGCGGCTTCGGCGTCAGGCTCTGAAGGCTTCACGGCTGACTGCACACGGGCGCGCTTGCATAGTAACCGCAGCCGCCACACCACCCAAAAGGCGATCACCGGACCCCAGCGGGCGCCCGGTGATCGTCGGTGTCGGGGTGGCGGGATTTGAACCCACGGCCTTCCGCTCCCAAAGCGGACGCGCTGCCAAGCTGCGCCACACCCCGTCTGGTGCGATCCGTAGGGTACACGCGGCAGGCCCCCGGGGCCGCCGGTTCGCGCGCCGCCGCACCGCCGGTTCGCGCGCCGCCGCACCGCCGCTCGCGGGCCGCCGCACTCCCGCGCGCGGGAGTCGGGGACCGGCCGGGCGGTCTCGCGGGAAGAGGCGGAGGGAGTGGCGGAGAGGGGTGTCGGGCGGAAGGGAGGTGCAGTCGGGTGCGACGACCCGCTAACATGCCTTCTGTCGCCGTGGCCCTGCCACCGGCGCACCCTCGCGGGCGTAGCTCAATGGTAGAGCCCTAGTCTTCCAAACTAGCTACGCGGGTTCGATTCCCGTCGCCCGCTCCAACGGCCCGGGGCCGGTCCGGAGGTTCACCCTCCGGACCGGCCCCGGCGCGTTTTCCCGGGCCTCGCCCGGCGGCGGTTCAGAAGTTTATCGAATTGATCATCGACGCCACGGAGTCGAGGAATCTCTGGATGTCGTCGGCCATCCCCGTCGAGGCGAGGAAGAAGCCGAAGAGCATGGCGACGATCGCCGGCCCCGCCTTGAGGGACCCACCCCGGATCAGGACGACGAGGACGATCCCCAGCAGAAGCACCACGGACAACGAAATGGCCACGACTGATCACACCCTCGGTCGGTCCCGCTTGCCGCCATGGGATGTACCCGGCCCACCCCCGGCCAACCCATCGTCGCACCCAACTCTCCCCGGCCGTACGGCGGGTGAGGTCGCGGCGGCACCCTCCGGGTGCATGTTCGAAGCTCGCGGGAAAAGTCCGATGGTATCGACGGAACACGTCGGCAATTCCCCCGACAAGCCGTGCCGATATTTCCCGCACATTCGTTTCCGCGTATCCACAGATTCCCCGCAGCACGCCCCTACGGCCAGGGGCACCATGCCCGATCTGTCAACATTTGACAGGAAATAGGGATACCTAAAAGGGACGTCCCCTCCCGCCGGACGCGTTTCCACCCCCTGTGCCGATCGTCACAAAAGTCGATGACATCGCAGGTGGATAAGGGGGTATCCGGTCGCGAGGCGGTATTGCGCCGACCCTGCGTTTTTACGGATTCGCACAACCGACGCTAGGGTGCCTCAGATGTTTCACGTTGCCTCGTCCCCCTCACGTGCGACGACGAACATCCGGACCTTCCGCCCCTGCCCGCGGGGTGGTCACCGGTGAACGCGCCGCAGCCGCACATCAGTCAGCGAACCCCGCGCAGACCGCTCCCCGCGGTCGGACAGCGCGACTCGTTCTTCGACAACGCCAAGTACCTGGCCATCGTCCTCGTGGCCCTGGGACACGTCTGGGAACCGCTGCGTGACGGCAGCCGCACCATGGGCGTGCTCTACATGGTGGTGTACGCCTTCCACATGCCGGCGTTCATCGTGATCTCGGGCTACTTCTCGCGCTCGTTCGCGTTCAAGCCCCACCAGATCAAGCGCCTGATCAGCGGTGTGGTGGTCCCGTACATCGTCTTCGAGACGGCCTACTCCTTCTTCCGGCGGTGGCTCCACGACCCGGACGCCCCCATCAGCCTGCTGGATCCGTGGTACCTCACCTGGTTCCTCGCGGCCCTCTTCGTCTGGCGGCTGACCACCCCGATCTGGCGCTCGCTGCGGTACCCGCTGGCGATCGCCCTGGCGATCGCGATGCTGGCGACCGTCTCGCCGAAGATCGGCAACGACCTCGACATGCAGCGCGCCCTGCAGTTCCTGCCCTACTTCGTGCTGGGCCTGTGCCTGAAGCCGGAGCACTTCAAGCTGGTGCGCACCCGTCGGATGCGCATCCTGGCCGTCCCGGTCTTCGCCGCGGCGCTGGTGGTCGGCTGGTGGGCCAAGGGCAACATGACGACCGCGTGGTTCTACCACCGCGACGCGGCCCAGGAGCTGGGCGGCGCCTGGTGGATCGGCCCGCTGATGACCCTCGGCATGTTCGGCTGTTCCGTGCTGCTCACGGCGTGCTTCTTCGCCTGGGTGCCCGGACGGCGGCTGTGGTTCACCGCGCTCGGCGCGGGCACCATCTCCGGCTACCTGCTGCACGGCTTCCTGGTGAAGGGCGGCATCTGGCTCGGCTGGTTCGACCAGGGCTGGGCCGAGGGGCCGCTGGGCGCCCTGCTGTGCACGGTGGTGGCGGGAGCCGTGGTGACCCTGCTGTGCACGCCTCCGGTGCGCAAGGCGCTGAAGGCCGTGCTGGAACCGGACCTGGACCGCTTCTTCCGCCCGGACGAGAACGCGGCGAGGGCCGCGAAGACCGGCGCGCCCGCCGAGGGCGCGGAGAGCCGCGGGAAGGTCCCGGCCGGCGTCTGAGACACCACCCCGACGAAGGCACCGCGACCGGGGCCCCGCCGCGCAGGAGACGCGCGGCGGGGCCCCGGTCGTGTCGTGGGCGAACGCCGAGCACCCCGGCGCCCGGCGGGGTCAGCCGGTGCGCGGCGCCCGGCGGGGTCAGCCGCTGCGGGAGATGAGCAGCAGCGCCCGGTCGTCGTTGACGTCCTTGGCGACCGCCTCGATGAGGTGCCAGGCGGCGCCGTGGAAGCCGCCGACCACGTAGCGGTCGGCCTCGCCGGTGAGGCGGTCGATGCCTTCCACCAGGTCCCGTTCGGCCGTCTCGACCAGTCCGTCGGTGAAGAGCATCAGCACGTCGCCGGGGCGCAGCGAGCCCTTGCACGGGTCGAAGGACGCGCCGTCGTAGACCCCGAGCAGCGGGCCCTCGGCCGTCTTCTCCTCCCACCGGCCGGTGCCGGCGGACAGCTGGAGGCCCGGCGGGTGGCCCGCCGAGTAGAGCTCGTAGTCACCGGTCTCCAGGTCGAGGACCAGGTGGATGGAGGTGGCGAAGCCCTCCTCCCAGTCCTGCCGGAGCAGGTAGCCGTTGGCCGCCGGGAGGAAGTCGTGCGGCGGCAGGGAGCCCAGCAGGCCGCCGAACGCGCCGGAGAGCAGCAGCGCCCGGGACCCGGCGTCCATGCCCTTGCCGGAGACGTCGGTGAGGACCACTTCGAGGGTGCGCCCCTCGTTGGTGCGGGCCGCGACCACGAAGTCCCCGGAGAACGACTGGCCGCCGGCCGGCCGCAGCGCCATCTCGCGGTGCCAGCCCTCCGGCAGGTCCGGCAGCGCGCTCTGCGCCCGGATCCGCTCGCGCAGGTCGAAGAGCATGGTGCCGCCGCGCCGCCAGGGCACGCCCACCCGGCTGCGGAACTGGGCCACCATCAGGCCGACGAAGCCGCACGCGGCCACCACCAGCACGACGCCCGGTGTGACCCGGGCGAACCCGTCCGGGTAGGGCCGCAGGGCCAGCGCCTCCACGATCAGCGCGGTGGCCGCGGCCGCGTAGAGGGCGAGCAGGCTGGCGGGCCGCAGCAGCAGCCCGCCCACCACGATGGGCAGCACCAGCGCCGCCGGGGTGAACCAGACGGCGTTGGCGAGGGTCAGGCTCGCGATCAGGGGAATGGTGAGCAGCAGGGCGGCGAAGGCGATCCAGTCGGAACCGTCGCCGCGGAAGTAGTCGACGGCGGCCTTGCGCAGGCCGATGCGGGCCCGGTGGACCTGCTTCTTCATCCGGGCCGTGAACGTGTCGGCGGCCGACCGCCCCTCTCGTCCTGCTGCCATCGCTTGGGACCCTATCCAGCGGACCCCGTCCCTGGCACGGGAGGTCCCACTTGTCCCCCGTCCGGGGCCCGATTCGGGCCCAAGGTCCCGGGTGCCGCGGCCGCTCACGCGCCGGGCGCGTTCGCGGGCTGGCAGCCGGGGCACCAGAACAGGTTGCGGGCGGCCAGTTCGGCGGTGCGCACGGCCTCGCCGCAGACGTGGCAGGCCTGGCCGGTGCGGCGGTAGACGTAGACCTCGCCGCCGTGGTCGTCGACGCGGGGCGCGCGTCCCATGGCGTCGGGGGTGTGCTCGGGGCGCACGGTGTCGATCCGGTTGTTCCGGACGCCCTCGCGCATCAGCTCCACCAGGTCGGCCCAGATCGCGTCCCACCGGTCGCGGGTGAGCTCCCGGCCGGGCAGGTAGGGGTCGACGCCGTGCCGGAAGAGGACCTCGGCGCGGTAGACGTTGCCCACGCCGGCGACGACCTTCTGGTCCATCAGCAGGGCGGCGACGGTGGTGCGGCTGCGGGAGATCCGGCGCCAGGCGGCGTCCGGGTCGGCGTCCCGGCGGAGCGGGTCGGGGCCGAGGCGGTCGTGCACCGCCCGCTTCTCACCGGGGGTGATCAGCGCGCAGGCGGTGGGGCCGCGCAGGTCCATGACGGCCGAGGGCCCCAGCAGGCGCAGGCGGACGGTGTCGGTGGGCGGGGGCGGCGGGGCGGCGCCGAAGGCGACCTTGCCGAACAGGCCGAGGTGGATGTGGACCCAGTCGGCGTCCCGGAAGCGGAGGAACAGGTGCTTGCCGTGCGCCTCGGCGGCGGTCATCCGGGCGCCGTCGAGCAGGGCGGCGCCGTCGGCGAACTTGCCCTGCGGGCTGCTGACGCGCACCGGGGCGTGCAGGAAGCGCTCGGCGCAGTCCTGGGCGAGCCGGTGGATGGTGTGCCCTTCCGGCACGGGTCGTTCTCCGTTCTGCCCCGCTCCACGGCGCGGCCCCCGTACGGGTCGTACGGGGGCCGGCGGGGTCCTGGGGCGTGGTGCGGCCGCGGTCGCCCGCGGCCGGTCCTACTGCTGCGGGTGGTGCGCCGGGATCGGCGGGAGGTCGCCGGTCTTCTCGTAGTCGGCCAGCATCTCGATGCGGCGGATGTGGCGCTCGTCGCCGGAGAAGGGCGTGTTCAGGAAGATCTCGACGAACTTGGTCGCCTCCTCCCGCGTGTGCATGCGGGCGCCGACGGCCACCACGTTCGCGTTGTTGTGCTCGCGGCCGAGGGCGGCGGTCTGCTCGCTCCAGGCCAGCGCGGCGCGCACGCCCGCGACCTTGTTGGCGGCGATCTGCTCGCCGTTGCCCGAGCCGCCGATCACCACGCCGAGGGAGCCCTCGTCCGCCGCGGCGCGCTCCGCGGCGCGCAGGCAGAACGGCGGGTAGTCGTCCTGGGCGTCGTAGATGTGCGGGCCGCAGTCCACCGGCTCGTGGCCGGCGGCCTTGAGCCACTCGACGAGGTGGTTCTTCAGTTCGTAACCGGCGTGGTCGGAGCCGAGGTAGACGCGCATGGTCCGAGTGTGACACGAGCGCGTGTGCCGGACACGCACGGGGGGCACCGGCCGGGGAGAACCTGCTTTTCACGCAAACTGTGACGTCTGCCATAGGTGTGGAGGCAAAAGCGCGATAACAATCCGGAACCCAAGGTTCCACGGAGGCTTCTCCTCCGATTCACTGAACTGTCGCTCCGGCGACTCCCCCGGTCCCTCACCAGGGGCGGACGGGGACCCCCACGCACACCCGCGCAAAGGAACGGCTTCATGACTTCTGGAGGACATGAGGGCTCCGGCCTTCAGGCAGGCCTCAAGAACCGGCATCTGACGATGATCGCCATCGGCGGTGTCATCGGCGCCGGGCTCTTCGTGGGTTCCAGCAGCGGCATCGCGGCCGCCGGCCCCGGCATCCTGCTGTCCTACGCCCTGGTGGGCGCGCTCGTCGTCTTCGTGATGCGGATGCTCGGCGAGATGTCGGTCGCCAACCCCACCTCGGGCTCCTTCTCGGCGCACGCGGACCGGGCGCTGGGCCGCTGGGCCGGGTTCTCCATCGGCTGGCTGTACTGGTTCTTCTGGGTCGTCGTGCTCGCGGTCGAGGCGACCGCGGGCGCGGTGATCCTGGAGGGCTGGATCCCGGCCGTGCCGCAGTGGGCCTGGGCGCTGATCGTGATGGTCGTGCTCACCGCCACCAACCTGGCCTCGGTCGGCAACTACGGCGAGTTCGAGTTCTGGTTCGCCGGCATCAAGGTCGTCGCGATCGGCGCGTTCATCGCGATCGGCCTGCTGGCGGTCTTCGGCGTGCTGCCGGGGGTCGACGCCGAGCAGGCGTCCTGGTCCAACCTGACCGAGCACGGCGGGTTCCTGCCGAACGGCGCCGGGGCCATCATGATCGGCGTCCTGATGGTCGTCTTCTCGTTCATGGGCTCCGAGATCCCGACCCTGGCCGCCGGTGAGGCCGAGGACCCGCAGAAGGCGGTCACCCAGGCCACCAACAGCATCATCTGGCGCATCGGCGTCTTCTACCTGGGCTCGATCCTGGTGGTCGTCACGCTGCTGCCGTGGGACTCCGAGAAGATCGCCGAGGACGGCTCGTACGTGGCCGCGCTGGAGTCGCTCGGCATCCCCGGCGCCGGCCAGATCATGAACTTCATCATCCTGACGTCGGTCCTGTCCTGCCTTAACTCCGGCCTGTACACGGCCTCCCGGATGGCCTTCTCGCTGGGCCTGCGGGGCGACGCGCCGAAGTCCTTCGCCACCACCACCCGCAGCGGTGTGCCGCGGGTCGCGATCCTCGCCTCGGTGGCCTTCGGCTTCGTCGCGGTCTTCTTCAACTACGTCTCCCCGGACAAGGTCTTCCACTTCCTGCTGAGTTCCTCGGGCGCCGTGGCGCTGTTCGTGTGGCTGGTGATCTGCGCGTCGCAGCTGCGGATGCGCCGGATCATCATGCGCGAGGCGCCGGAGAAGCTGGTCGTGAAGATGTGGCTGTTCCCGTACCTGACCTGGGCGTGCATCGCGTTCATCGTCTTCGTGATCGGCTACATGCTCTTCGACACGGAGTACGGCAACCAGGAGATCATGCTGCTGACGCTGCTGGTGGCGGCGATCGTGGTCGGCATCGCGCTGATCCGCGGCCGCCGGAAGCCCCCGGCGCCGGACACCCCGGCCGGGGACTCCCCCACCACGGACCTCACCAAGGCGTAACCCCCGCCGCCGCTTCTCCACGGGACCCCTCGTCGCCCACCGGGCGGCGGGGGGTCTTCCCGTTGCTGCCGTTGCTGCCCGGTGGGGGGCGGGGGGCGGGGTTGGGCTCGATGGCGGCGGGGGTCGAGCGCGGGCTCGGCGCGGGGCTGAGCGCGGGATGGGCGAGGCCGGGCTCCGTACGGGGATGGGGCGCCGGGGTGGAACACGGCGGTTCGGCGCCGGGTCGAGCGCGGGCGGGGGTGAGGGCTCGGGGCCGGTGCGGGGGTCAGCGGGGGGTCAGCGGGGGAGGGCCAGCAAGGGGGGTGGGGTGGTCCGGGGGGCCGCTGTCAGGGCGGTGCGGATGACGGTGGCCTGGTGTTCCAGGCCCTGCGGGGTGGTGAGGCGGACGCGGGGCACGCGGATCACGGTGATCCCGAGCCGTTCGAGGCGGTCCCGCTTGCCCGCGTCCCCCGGCGCGTCCAGTTCCACCGCCACCCCCCGCTCGGGCCAGTACGCGTCCACCGCGCCCAGCGACGGCCCCTCCGGCAGCCGGAGCTCGACGTTCCACACCGGGTCCGGCAGCCCGTGCTCCCAGGCCATCCGGTACAGCCGCTCCTCCGCCGCCGCGCGCCCCTCGGCCACCAGGACCTCCATCGCCTCGGCCACCCGGGGCCGCCCCGTGACCCGCACCCGGCGCAGCTCCCGCAGGAGCGCGGACGGCTCGCAGTGGCCGTCCTGGACCGCCTCGGTGAACAGGCGCCGGACGACGAGCGGGTCGGACTCCTCCGGCAGGTGCGCCACCGCGTCGGCGACCGCCCGCTCGACGGGGGCGACGGGCACCCCGGCGGCCAGGTCCGGCACCGGCATCCGGGCGGTGCGCAGCACCCGCGCGTACCCGGCGGAGCGGACCCGGCGGTTGCGCGGGACCAGCACGTCGACGGCGTCGAGCAGGGCGAGCGCGGGTACGGAGGCGAAGTCGCGCAGGGCGAGCGCGGCCGCACCGGTGACCACGGTGTCGGCGTGGAGCGGGTCGTCGCGCCGCGGCTGGGCGGGGACCTGGGTGGCCTCCCGCGGCGCGTCCGCCGGGCCGGCGGCCGGTTCGCGGCGGGAGGCGTAGAGCAGCGCGCCGTGCAGGCGCTCCTCCCCGGTGGGCGCCCCCTGGCGGAGCAGGTAGACGCCGGGCAGCAGCCGCTGCCAGGGCCCGCCCGGCCGGGACCGCTCCGCGGCCTGGCCGGGCGTCACGCCGTGGGCGCGCAGCTCCGCCACCGTGACGAGCAGGCGCGCCCCGGACGAGGCGGCGACGGGGGTCCCCCCTGCCCGGACGGAGCCGAGCGCCTGGGGGAGGGAGGAGAGCGAGGGGTTCTCGGGGGAGTCGTGCGTCATGCCCCCTTGCTTCCCCCTACGGAGCAGCAGCCGACCCCTGTTACAGGGCCGTCGAGGAATGCTGACCGTTCCACCATGTTCTGGCGAACAGGTGCGCGACAAGCGGGTCGGTCAGGGCGCGGTGCGCCGGTTCCGTCGCTGCCACCCATACCCCGCGGCGGCCAGGATCAGCGTCAGCGCGCCGGTGGAGAGGACCTGGACGCGGGTGCCGGGCTCCAGCAGCATCAGCACGAAGATCGTGACGATGCCCGCCACCGCGACCCAGGTGAGCCACGGGAAGGCCCACATGCGGACGGTGAGCCGGCCGGGCTCCTCGCGCTCGAGCCGGCGGCGCAGCACCAGCTGCGAGGCGGCCACGAACAGCCAGACCACCAGGATGACCGCGCCGATCATGTTGAGCAGCCAGGGGAACACGTCGTCCGGCCGCCAGTAGCTGAGCAGCACGCAGAGGAAGCCGAACCCGGAGGAGGCCAGCACCGCCGGGCGCGGCACCCCGCGGCGGACCCGTCCGAGCGCCTTGGGGCCCTGGCCGCGGCTGACCAGGGAGTAGACCAGGCGGGAGGCGGTGTAGACGTTGGCGTTCATGGCGGACAGCAGCGCGACCAGGATGACCACGTTCATGATCTGGCCGGCGCCGGGGATGCCGAGGGTGTCCAGGGTGGCCACGTAGGGGCCCTTCTCCACCAGGTCGGGCGAGTTCCACGGCACCAGGAGCACGATCACGGCCATGGAGCCGATGTAGAACAGGCCGATCCGCCACATCGCCGTGCGCACGGCGCTCGCGACGCCGCGCACCGGGTCCTCGGACTCGGCGGCGGCGACGGTCACGGACTCGATGCCGCCGTAGGCGAAGACGGAGGCCAGCAGGCCGATGATCAGGCCGTGCACCCCGCCCGGCATGATCTCGGACAGGGCCGCGGTGTTCGCGCCGTCGCTGCCCGGCAGCAGCCCGGCGACGGCCAGCACGCCCAGCGCCAGGAAGGCGACGATGGCGACCACCTTGAGCGCGGCGAACCAGAACTCGAACTCGCCGAAGTTCTTCACGGCGGCCAGGTTGGTGCCGGTGAAGATCACCATGAAGAGGGCGACCCACAGCCACTCGGGGGTGCCCGGCAGCCAGCCGGTCACGATCTTCGCCGCTCCGATGCCCTCCAGGCCGACGGCGGTGGTGAGCATGACCCAGAACGCCCAGCCGGAGGTGAAGCCCGCCCAGGGGCCTATCGCCCGCTCCGCGTGCGAGGAGAAGGAGCCGGAGGAGGGGTAGGCGGCGGAGAGCTCGCCCAGCATCCGCATGACCAGCATGACCAGCAGGCCGGAGATCGCGTAGGCGATCACGATCGACGGTCCGGCGGCGGCGATGCCGGCACCGGAACCGACGAACAGGCCGGCGCCGATGACGCCGCCGAGGGCGATCATCGACAGGTGGCGCTGCTTGAGCCCGTGGCCCAGGGAGCCGGACTCGGGCGCGGACGCGGGTGCGGGCGCGGACGGATCGGGCGGGGCGACCGCCGACGGCGCGGCGGACGGGGTGCCGTCCGGGGCCGCCGAGGGCTCGGGGGTGGTGCGTGACATGCAGCGAGTCTGGCCGATGCCGGCCGGGGGCCGGGCATCGGACCGGGATGCGAACGACCACAATTCGGAGGGTGAGACTCCGCTTACCGTCCGGGGTCGTTTGGCGGGTTCCCACAAGCCCCCGAGGTGAGCAGCATCACTCTTCGTCCTGCTCGGGGACGGGTAATTTGTGCGATGCCGACGACGACGTCGTTCCGGCCTTTGTCGAGCACGGACGGTGATGCCGTCGAACGCTCTGGGATAGCGTCGTCGTGTTCGAACAAGTCCGGCGTCGCCGCCGGTGCCTGTCCGAGAACCGGCCCGAGCCCGACCCACCACCTCGCGGAGAGACCTATGAGCACCGTCGCCGCCCCCGCCCGCTCCGGGCGGGTCCTCGCCGATCTGCTGCCCGCCTCCCGCGTCCGGGACGCCGCCCTGGTCCTCGGCGGCGCCGTGCTGACCGGCGTGGCCGCCCAGATCGCCGTGCCGATCCCGGGCTCCCCCGTCCCGGTGACCGGCCAGACCTTCGCCGTGCTCCTCGTCGGCAGCGCGCTCGGCGCCGGGCGCGGTCTGCTCTCGATGGTGCTGTACCTGCTGGCCGGCATGGCGGGCGTGCCGTGGTTCGCCGAGGGCGTCTCCGGCGTCGCCGCGCCGTCCCTCGGCTACGTCTTCGGCATGGTCGTGGCCTCGGCGATGGTGGGCGCGCTGGCCCGCCGCGGCGCCGACCGCACCCCGCTGCGGATGGCGGGGACCATGCTGCTGGGCTCCGCGGTGATCTACGCGCTGGGCCTGCCGTACCTGTCCTTCGCGCTGGACCTCTCGGCGAGCGCCACCGTGGCCGCCGGACTCACCCCGTTCCTGCTGGGCGACGTGCTGAAGGCGGCGCTGGCCATGGGCGTGCTGCCCACCGCCTGGAAGCTGCTCGAGCGCCGCTGACGGGACCACCGACCCAGGCGGAAGGCCCGGCTCCGAGGAGCCGGGGCCTTCCGCTGCGCGCGCCCGCATTCTGCGAACGATGTGCAATAAGGTGGGGCGCAGGAAACGGCGGGCCGTCCTGCCGCGGTCGTCTTCTCACACGTACGGCAGGACGGCCGGTCCTCCGCCCGTGCGGCGGTCGGACCAGGCCGGAGCGGACCGGGCCGGTGCGGACCGGGCCGGTCAGACCAGGTTGGAGAAGTCCGGGCCCTTGGTGCGGGTGCGCTTGATCTCGTAGAAGCCCGGCACCGAGGCCACCGCCAGGGTGCCGTCCCACAGCCGGGCCGCCTCCTCGCCCTGCGGGGCGGGGGTGACGACCGGGCCGAAGAAGGCGATCTGCTCGCCGTCCGCGCCGGGCACCGCGATCACCGGGGTGCCGACCTCCTGGCCGACCTTCTCGATGCCCTCGTTGTGCGAGGCGCGCAGCTCGGCGTCGAAGGCGAAGTCCTCCTGGTCGTGGTACTCGATCAGCTCGGCCGGCAGGCCCGCGTCGGCCAGCGCGGCCGCCACGGTCTCGCGGGTCACGCCCTCGTCCCGGTTGTGGAAGCGGGTGCCGAGCGCGGTGTACAGCGGGCCGAGCACGTCCTGGCCGTGCTTCTGCCAGGCCGCCGTCACGACGCGGACCGGGCCCCACGCCTTCTCGGCGAGCAGCTCCCGGTACTCCTCCGGGAGCTCGTCCAGCTTGTCCTCGTTGAGCACGGCCAGGCTCATCACGTGCCAGCGCACCTCGACGTCCCGGACCTTCTCGACCTCCAGCATCCAGCGGGAGGTCATCCAGGCCCATGGGCACAGCGGGTCGAACCAGAAGTCCACCGGGGTCTTGGCGGTGGTCTCGGACATGGCGCTCCTCATGTGCGGGTGACGGTTTCGTCTCTTGCGTGCGGGCTTCCCCGCAGGCGCCAACACGCCGCCGCACCCCCGGATTCCCGCATGACCCTCCCGAGTGCCCCGTGCGAGGATCGTCACCGGTCAGGACACCCCCTGATCACCACCATGGCCAGACCCGGAGGAGACGACCCTTGCCCGGTGAGAACCTGTCCCGCGAGGAGGCCCGCGAGCGGGCCGCGTTGCTGTCCGTCGACGCCTACGAGGTGTCGCTGGACCTGCGCTCGGCCCTCGGCGAGGCCGAGGGCGACGGCCCGCGGACGTTCCGCTCCGTCACCACCATCCGCTTCCGCTGCGCCGAACCCGGCGCGAGCAGCTTCGCGGACCTGATCGCGCCGAGCGTCACCGCGGTCTCCCTGAACGGGCGCGACCTGGACCCGGGCGCCGTCTTCGACGGTTCACGCGTCCGGCTCGAGGACCTGGCCGCCGAGAACGAGCTGATCGTGGACGCGCGGTGCGCCTACTCGCGCACCGGCGAGGGCATGCACCGCTTCGTCGACCCGGAGGACGGCGAGGTCTACCTCTACACCCAGTACGAGCCCGCCGACGCGCGGCGCGTCTTCGCCAACTTCGAGCAGCCCGACCTGAAGGCGCCGTTCCGCTTCGAGGTGCGCGCCCCCGAGGGCTGGACGGTGTGGAGCAACGGCGCGGGCGAACTCACCGACGGCGTCTGGCGGTTCGCGGAGACCAAGCCGATCTCCACGTACATCACGGCGGTCGTGGCCGGCCCCTACCACTACGTCACCGACAGCTACAGCCGTGAACTGCCCGACGGCACGCGGCTGGAGATCCCGCTGGGCGCGATGTGCCGCAAGGGCCTGGCCCCGTACTTCGACGCCGACGACATCTTCCTGATCACCAAGCAGGGCCTGGACTTCTTCCACGAGCACTTCGACTACCCGTACCCGTTCGGGAAGTACGACCAGGCCTTCGTGCCCGAGTACAACCTCGGCGCCATGGAGAACCCGGGCATGGTGACGTTCCGCGAGGAGTACATCTACCGCGGCAAGGTCACCCGGACCTCCTACGAGCGGCGGGCCACCACCATCCTCCACGAGATGGCCCACATGTGGTTCGGCGACCTGGTGACCATGGAGTGGTGGGACGACCTGTGGCTCAAGGAGTCCTTCGCGGACTTCATGGGCACCTTCTCGCTGGTCGAGGCCACCCGCTTCACCGACGGCTGGATCAGCTTCGCCAACATGCGCAAGGCGTGGGCCTACCGCGCCGACCAGCTGCCCTCCACCCATCCGATCACCGCGGACATCCGGGACCTGGAGGACGCCAAGCTCAACTTCGACGGCATCACCTACGCCAAGGGCGCCAGCGTGCTCAAGCAGCTGGTGGCGTACGCGGGCCGGGACGCCTTCCTCGAGGGCGCCCGCCGCTACTTCAAGCGCCACGCCTACGGCAACACCCGGCTGGGCGACCTCCTCGCGGTGCTCGGTGAGACCAGCGGCCGGGACATGACCTCCTGGGCGGCGGCCTGGCTGCAGACCGCGGGCGTGAACGCGCTCACCCCGCAGGTGCTGCTGCGCCCCGACGGCACGGTCGAGGAGCTGGCGGTGGTCCAGGAGGCCGCCGAGTCGCACCCGACGCTGCGGCCGCACCGGGTCGCGATCGGCCTCTACCGCGTCGACGGCGGCGAACTGGTCCGCTACGCGCGGGCGGAGGCCGACGTGGCCGGGCCGCGGACGGTGATCGGCGAGCTGGCCGGCGCCGACGCCCCGGACCTGGTGCTGGTCAACGACGACGACCTCACCTACTGCAAGGCCCGCTTCGACGAGACCTCGCTGGCCACCCTGCGCGAGCACCTGGGCTCGCTCACGGACCAGCTGGCGCGGGCGCTGTGCTGGTCGGCGCTGTGGAACATGACGCGGGACGGCCTGCTGCCGGCCCGGGAGTTCACGGCGCTGGTGGACCGGTTCGGCGGCGTAGAGACGGAGATCGGCGTCCTGCAGATGCTGCACGTCTGGGCGCGGACCGCGCTGGTGCGGTACGCGGCGCCGGTCCGGCGGCCGGAGGGCGAGCGGCTGCTGGCCGGGTGCGCGCTGCGGGAGCTGCGGGCGGCGGAGGCGGGCAGCGAGCACCAGCTCGCCTGGGCCCGGTTCCTCGCGTCCGTCGCCTCCGGCGAGGGCGAGTTCGCGCTGCTGCGGGGGCTGCTGGACGGCACCGAGAAGATCGACGGCCTGGAGATCGACCAGGAGCTGCGCTGGGACTTCCTGGAGCCGCTGGCCGCGCACGGGCTCGCCGACGAGACGGTGCTGGCGGCGGAGCGGGCCCGGGACAACACGGCGTCCGGCGAGCGGCGGCAGACGCTGTGCCTGGCGGCGCGGCCGTCGGAGGCGGTCAAGGCGCAGGCGTGGGCGGCGGTCGTGGAGTCCGACGCGCTGTCCAACGCGCTGGTGGAGGCCACGATCGGCGGGTTCGCGCAGCCTTCGCAGCGGGGGCTGCTCGCGCCGTACGCGGAGAAGTACTTCGCGATGATCGAGCGGGTGTGGGCCGAGCGGTCCATCCAGATCGGGCAGCACCTGGTGTCGGGCCTGTACCCGTGGCTCCAGGACTCGCCGGCGACGCTGGAAGCGACCGACGCGTGGCTGTCGGCGCACGAGGACGCCGCCCCGGCGCTGCGGCGCCTGGTGCTCGAGGCGCGGGACGACCTGGCGCGTGCGCTCCGGGCGCAGGAGTGCGACGCGACGGCCTGACCCCGGCCACGCGGCCCGCGCGGCATCCCCGCCGCGCGGGCCGCACCGCTGTCACCGCCCGGCACCGGGCGGCGCCGGAGCCGCCGGGCCCCGTGCCGCCGCCGGCGCCGCGCGCTCCCATGGGAACCGCCCGGGCGGCCCCGGAGCCGGAGCCGGACCGGGGGCGCCCCGGGCAGGGGCGCCCCCGGGGGTTCACCGGGTCGCGGCGGCCTCGTCGGCGGCCTGGGCGCGCAGGGCGCGCTCGACGCCCGCGCGGGACTCGGTGACCATGCGGCGCAGGGCCGCGTTGGGCTCGGCGGAGCCCAGCCACTCGTCCGTGCGGGCCAGGGTGTCCTCGGAGACCTGGATGCCCGGGTAGAGGCCCACCGCGATCTGCGAGGCGAGCTCGAAGGAGCGGGACTCCCAGACACCCTTCAGCGCCTCGAAGTACTTCGCCGTGTACGGCGCCAGCAGCTCCCGCTGCTCGCTCTGGACGAAGCCCATGATCACGGCCTCCTGGACCGCGTTCGGCAGCTTGTCGGACTCCACGACGGCCGCCCACGCCTCGGCCTTGGCCTCCTCCGTCGGCCGCGCCGCACGGGCCGTGGCCGCGTGCCGCTCACCGGCGGCCGTGCGGTCGCGCTCGTACTCGGCGGCGATCTCCGCCTCGTCGAACCGGCCGGTGGCCGCCAGCCGCTGGACCAGCGCCCACCGCAGCTCCGCGTCGACCGCGAGGCCGTCGACGCTCTGCGAGCCGGCGAGCAGCGCCTCGAGCAGGTCGAGCTGCTCCGGGGTGCGGGCGGCGTCGGCGAAGGCGCGGGCCCAGGCGAGCTGGTGGTCGCTGCCCGCCTCGGCGGACCGCAGGTGCGCCAGCGTGGCGTCCGTCCAGCGGGCCAGCAGCGCGTCCCGGTCGGCCGGGGCCGCGTACGTCTCCAGCGCCAGCTTGACCTGCCGGTGCAGCGACTGCACCACGCCGATGTCGGTCTCCTTGCCGATGCCGGAGAGCACCAGCTCCAGGTAGTCGCGGGTGGCGAGTTCGCCGTCGCGGGTCATGTCCCAGGCGGAGGCCCAGCACAGGGCGCGCGGCAGGGAGGACTCGAAGTCGCCGAGGTGCTCGGTGACGAAGGCCAGCGACCGCTCGTCCAGGCGGACCTTGGCGTACGACAGGTCGTCGTCGTTGAGCAGGACCACGTCCGGCCGGGCCTTGCCGGCCAGCTGCGGGACGGCGGTGAGCTCGCCGTCGACGTCCAGCTCCAGGCGCTCGGTGCGCACCAGCTTGCCGCTCGCCGCGTCGAGGGAGTAGAAGCCGATCGCGATGCGGTGCGGGCGCAGCAGCGCCTCGCCCTTGGCGCCCGCGGGCAGCGCGGGGGCCTCCTGGCGGACCGCGAAGGAGGTGACGACGCCGGCCTCGTCGGTCTCGACCTCCGGGCGGAGGATGTTGATGCCGGCCGTCTCCAGCCACTTCTGCGACCAGTTCCTCAGGTCCCGGCCGGAGGTCTCCTCCAGCGCGCCCAGCAGGTCGGCCAGCCGCGTGTTGCCGAAGGCGTGGCGCTTGAAGTAGGCCTGCACGCCGCGGAAGAACTCGTCCTCGCCGACGTACGCCACCAGCTGCTTCAGGACGCTGGCGCCCTTGGCGTAGGTGATGCCGTCGAAGTTGACCATGACGTCTTCGAGGTCGCGGATGTCCGCCATGATCGGGTGGGTGGACGGCAGCTGGTCCTGCCGGTACGCCCAGGTCTTCTCCGAGTTGGCGAACGTCGTCCAGGCGTGCGGCCAGCGGGAGCCGGGGGCCGCGGCCTGGCAGGCGACCGAGGTGTACGTCGCGAACGACTCGTTCAGCCAGAGGTCGTTCCACCACTCCATGGTGACCAGGTCGCCGAACCACATGTGGGCCAGCTCGTGGAGGATGGTCTCGGCGCGGCGCTCGTACGCGGCGTCGGTGACCTTGGAGCGGAAGACGTACTGGTCGCGGATGGTGACCGCGCCCGCGTTCTCCATGGCGCCGGCGTTGAACTCGGGCACGAAGAGCTGGTCGTACTTGGCGAACGGGTACGGGTGGTCGAACTTCTCCTCGAACCACGCGAAGCCGAGGCGGGTGACCTCGAAGATGTGGTCGGCGTCGAGGTGCTCGGCGAGCGACGGGCGGCAGTAGATGCCGAGCGGGACCGTCCGGCCGTCCTTCTCGTAGGTGCTGTGCACCGAGTGGTACGGGCCGGCGATCAGCGCCGTGATGTAGGACGAGACGCGCGGGGTCGGCTCGAAGGCCCAGACGCCGTCCTTGGGCTCCGGGGTGGGCGAGTTGGAGATCACGCTCCACCCGGCGGGGGCCTTCACGGTGAACTGGAAGGTCGCCTTCAGGTCGGGCTGCTCGAAGGAGGCGAAGACGCGGCGGGCGTCCGGCACCTCGAACTGCGTGTAGAGGTAGGTCTGCTCGTCGACCGGGTCCACGAACCGGTGCAGGCCCTCACCGGTGTTGGTGTAGGCGCAGTCCGCGACCACGCGCAGCACGTTCGGGCCCTCCAGCAGGCCGGGCAGCGCGATCCGCGAGTCCTCGAACACCTCGGCCGGGTCCAGCGCGTCGCCGTTGAGGGTGACCTCCCGCACGGTGGGCGCGACCAGGTCGATGAAGGAGTCCGCGTCACGCGCGGACCGGAAGCGCACCGTGGTGACGGACCGGTAGGTCGTCTCCCCCTCCGGAGCGCCGGAGATGTCGAGTTCGATCTCGTACGAGTCAACGGTGAGCAGCTCGGCCCGCTGCTGTGCCTCTTCGCGGGTCAGATTGGTGCCAGGCACGCGGTCATCTCCTCGTTATGCGTAGGTTGCGCCATCCTTCCACGGGGTCCCGGTCCCGCGCGATCAGGTAGTTCCGCCTGTGGAGAACCCCGCGGAAACACCCGGAAACGGACGGAATCCCTGTGGACGGGCCCGGCGGAACGCCGCGAGGCGGTCACCCGTGCGGGTGACCGCCTCGCGGGGCGGGAAGGCTGCCGGCTACTTCGCGGAGAGCTCCGCGGCGACCAGCTCGGCGATCTGGACGGCGTTGAGCGCGGCGCCCTTGCGGAGGTTGTCGTTGGAGACGAAGAGCGCGAGGCCGTTCTCCACCGTCTCGTCGCGGCGGACGCGGCCCACGTACGACGGGTCCTGTCCGGCCGCCTGGAGCGGGGTGGGGATGTCGGTGACGACCACGCCGGGGGCGTTCTCCAGCAGCTCGACGGCGCGCTCGGGGCTGAGCGGGCGGGCGAAGCGGGCGTTCACCTGGAGGGAGTGGCCGGTGAAGACCGGGACGCGCACGCAGGTGCCGGAGACCTTCAGCCCGGGGATCTCGAGGATCTTGCGGGACTCGTTGCGGAGCTTTTGCTCCTCGTCGGTCTCGTTCAGGCCGTCCTCGACGAGGTTGCCGGCGAAGGGCAGCACGTTGAAGGCGATGGGCCGCTTGTAGACGTCCGGGGCGGGGAACTCCACCGCGGAACCGTCGTGGGCGAGCTTGTCGGCCTCGTCGACGACCTTGCGGACCTGGCCGTGGAGCTCGGCGACGCCGGCCACGCCGGAGCCGGAGACGGCCTGGTAGGTGGTGGCGACCATGGCCTCCAGGCCGGCCTCGGCGTGCAGCACCTTCAGCACGGGCATGGCGGCCATGGTGGTGCAGTTCGGGTTGGCGATGATGCCCTTGGGGCGGTTCGCGACCGCGTGCGGATTGACCTCGGAGACGACCAGCGGGACCTCGGGGTCCATGCGCCAGGCGGAGGAGTTGTCGATCACCACGGCGCCCTGGGAGGCGACCTTCGCGGCCAGCGCCCGGGAGGTGGCGCCGCCCGCGGAGAACAGGACGATGTCCAGGCCGGAGTAGTCGGCGGTGGCGGCGTCCTCGACCGTGACGCCGTCCAGGTCACGGCCCGCGGAACGGGCGGAGGCGAACAGGCGCAGCTCGGTGACGGGGAAGTTCCGCTCCTCGAGGATCCTGCGCATGACCGTGCCGACCTGTCCGGTGGCTCCGACGATTCCGACCCTCACGGTGCGACTCCCTTACGTGTCTGTGGGCGGACCGCGCGTGGTGTGGTGCGCGATGTCCGGTTTCCATCATGCGGCGGCCACCGGGTGACCTGTCCAATCCTTTGCCCGCCCTCTCGCGGGTCGGACACGGACGCGGGGCGTGACCGGCGGCGATCCTGCGGTGCCTACCCGCCGCCCCGGACGCGAATCCTGCGATCGGGGCCCGGGGACGGAAGCCCTGCGGAGGACGGGCGGCGATGTGACGAACGCCATTTCCCGGCCGCGGCGAACGTTTCCCCGCCGTCCGGCGTCGTAGGGGGGACGGGGTGTGACGGGAGGGGCGGCGTGCTGCGCGGACGGGTGCGGTTCTCGGGCAGGGCGGGGGCGGCGGACCCCGCCGACCCGCTCGAGCCTGAGCAGGAGCGGCGGGTGCGTGCGGTGCTGGCGCTCGGCGGGGTGCCGCAGGCGGACCTGGCGGACGGGGTGCAGCACGTGCGGCTGCGGCTGCTGGAGCGGGCCGCGGCCGGCAAGGAGGCGCCGCGGGACGTGTCCGCGTGGGCCGCGGTGGTGGCGTCCAACTGGGCGATGGACTGGCACCGGGCGCGGCGCCGCCAGGAGCGGGTCGGGGAGCGGCTGGCGTCCCTGCGGCCCGCGGAGCAGCCGTCCGGGGAGGAGTCCAGTGTGCTGGCGCTCGCCGTGGCGCACGGTCTGGACGAGCTGTCCGACACCCAGCGGCAGGTGCTGACCCTGCGGTTCTACGCGGACCTGGCGGTCCGGGAGATCGCGGCGGAGCTGGGGGTGCCGGAGGGCACGGTGAAGAGCCGGCTGCACAGTGCGGTGCGCGCTCTGCGTGCCCGTCTGCACGACGACGAGGTGGTGTGAGGATGCCCGCCGGATACGAGGACGACCCGCTGCTGGCGGTGCTGAACGGGGAGCCCCAGCCGCCGGACGCGGATCCCGCGGCGCGGGCCGCCCACGAGGCGGCGCTGGAGGACGTGCGGCTCCTGCGGGGCGCGCTGCGGGAGATCGGCGACACGCTGGCCGCGGAGCCCGCGCCGGTCCCGGCGCCGGAGCCCCGGCCGGTCGCCGTGGCCCCGGTGCGCCGCCGGGCGAGGCGCCGCGCGGCCGTGCTGTGGGCCGCGGGGCTCACCGCGGCGGCGGCGGTGTTCACCGGCGTGATGTACGTCGGCGCGCTGGGCGGGGCCGGAGCCGACGCGAGCTTCTCGATGGACGGGGCCAAGGCCGCGCCGGAGGGCGCGCACGGGCAGAGCGACGAGAAGGCCGCCGTGCCGGAGGCCACCGCCGACCGGCCCCGCATCGCCTGCGCGAGCCTGGCCGTCCAGGGGAAGGTGGTGAGCGTGCGGCCGCTGACCGAGGGCTCGGTGCGGGTGGTGCTGGAGGCCGAACGGTACTGGGCGCCCGAGCAGGACGCCGCCGACGCCCCCACCGCCGTGGCCGTGCTCCCGGAGTCCGCCCGCGCGGACCTCCGCCCCGGCACCCGCGCCCTGGTCGCCCTCACCCCCGACGCCGCCTGGTGGGCCACCGGCGACCGCCTCACCACCGAACTCGACGCACTGAACTCCCCTGCCCCCGACCCGAGCCCCCGCCCCTGCCGCTGATGCCGGGCGCCCGGCGGGCCACCTCAATTCCTGCTCAGGAACGGGGCCGGTCGATTGCCGGGCCCGGCGGCACGTGACAGGTTCGCCCCGACGGGGCGGGTGCGGCGGGGAGAGGCGGGGCGTCATGACGGTGCGTCAGGTCGATGCCGGGGCGTTGATGGCGGCAGCGGCCGCGGTCCTGTGCGTCGGCGGCTGCGGGGCGGCTCCACCGCCTCCCGCGCCCCCGGCGCCCGCGGCGGAAGCCCGCGCCGACGGCGTGGCGGGCCCGGAACCGCGGCACGTGGACACCGGCCCGCTGGACCGGGCGCCGCGGGCCGAGGGCCGGGTGGTCCTCGAGGCGGCGCCACGGCACGGCGACGCGCTCCTCCCCCTCGAAGGCGTCCGCCCGGAGCCCGTGAACCTCCAGATCGACTGCCTGGGCGAGGGGACGCTCACCGTGCGGATCGAGCCCGTCGGTCTCGCCCTTCCCCAGCGGTGCGTCGGCCACGAGGTCACCGCGACCCTCCACCGGTTCGACCTGAGCATGCCCGCCGAGGGCACGGTGCGGGTGGAGGCGCCCTCAGGCGTCCGATGGGCGCTGACCGTGGACCAGTGAACCCGGGGCGGGGGCCGGGGCCGGGCCGGAGGAAGAGGGAAAAAAGCAGGGCGGGCGCCCGTTGCCGGACGCCCGCCCCTGGTCACCGGGTCGAGGACTACTCGACGACCGTGCCGATCTTCACGCTGCCGACGCCCGCGGGGGTGCCGTTGGCGTTGACGAGCTGGACCTCACCGAAGAACTCGCGTCCCTCGGGGGCCGGCGCGCCGACGGTGACGGTGCCCGAGAAGGACGCCGTGCCGCCCTCGGCGAGCTTGACCGCGGTGTCGTCCACCGCGACGGTGCCGAGCGCCTCGGAGAAGAACACGTCGAGGTAGTCGTAGGCGGTCGACCCGCTCGGGACCGAGTAGCCGTCGACCTCGACGGTGTAGGTGCCGGCCGCCGGGTTCTTGACGGACACGGACTCCTCGGAGTCACCGTCCGCCGAGGAGCCGACCTGGGTGCCGGCCGCGTTCTTGACCACCAGGTCGAGGTCCGCCGCGGTGTCCGAGACGTTGCCGATGGCGACGTTCAGCGCCTCGGCGCCCGCGGGCACCTCGACGGTGAAGGTCTGCACCTCGTGGTTGGCGATGGTCGGGCGGTCCGCCTTGGAGGAACCGAGCGACCCGCCGACCAGCTTGCCCTCGAAGGCGGCGAACTTGTTCTCCACCGTCCACTCGGCCGCGGCGGGCTCGCCGACCTTGGCCTCGGGGATCTCCAGGGTCTCCGGCTCGAACGTGGCGCCGAGCATGGTGACGTCCAGCTCGTACGGGTTGTTCAGCAGCGGCGAGGTGCGCCGCGACTCGACCTCGATCTCCCAGACGCCCGGGGTGGGCGCGTAGAAGCGGGCCCCCGGCTTGCAGCCGCCGTCGCCGCCCGCGTAGTTCGGGTAGCAGTTGACGGTCGACGTCGGGTCGGACGGGACGCCGTACGGGTGGATCGAGATGAAGCGGGTCTGGCTGCCCTCGGCGAGACCGCCGAGCGCGACCTCGAGCGAGGTGGCGCCCTCGGGAACGGTCACGAAGTAGGACTTGTGGCTGTTCCGCTGGACGGAGCCCTCGGCCGAGAAGGAGTGCTTCAGCTCGGAGGCGGCGATCACGGAGGTCATGATCTGCTTGTCGACGCCCTCGGTGAACGGGTCGTTCACCTCGAGGATCGCGCTGTGCATGCCCAGCGAGCCGGGCTTCGCGGCGACCTTGACGGTGACCGGCTTGTTCAGCGGAAGGACGACCAGTTCGCTGCCCACGATGTCGAAGGTGCGGCCGTGGTTGTTCTTCAGCGACAGCTTGTGCAGCACGCTCGCCTTGGAGCCGGAGGTGCGGGTGACGACGACGTCGTACACCTTGCGCTCGCCGACCTTGACGCCGCCCTCACGGTCGTACAGGCCGGTGCCGAAGCCCGGCTCGGCCAGCGCCCAGTCGATGTTGGTGTCGACCGGGGCCTTGACCGTGTAGGCGTGGGCCTTGGCGTTGTCCTTGATGGACTCCCAGGCGTCGACGACGTCGATCAGGCCGGAGCCCTGCTCGTAGGCCTGGACGCCGGGGATCTGGTTCGCCGTCGAGGTCAGCGCGGTGCGCAGCTTCGCCGGGGTGAGGTCGATCTTCTTCTGCTTCGCGGCGCTGATCAGCAGCGCGGACGCGCCCGCGGCCTGCGGGGAGGCCATCGAGGTGCCCTGCAGCATGGAGTAGCCGGGCGGCAGCGCGTAGCCCGCCTCGGCGACCGGGCCGCCGGCGGTCCAGGTCTGGCTGGTGTTGATCGCCGCGCCCGGGGCGGAGATGGTCGGCGTGAAGCCGCCGTCCTCACGCGGACCGCGCGAGGAGAACGGCATCATCGCGTAGGACTTCTCCACGGCCGAGCCGTAGTTGGCGGCCCAGGTCTCCTTGGAGATGGTCGCGCCGACCGAGATGACCTTGTCGGAGAGGGCGGGGTCGCCGATGGTGTTGACGCCGGGGCCGGAGTTGCCCGCGGAGATCACCAGCTGGACGCCGTACTCGTCGATGAGGCGGGTGTAGAGGCGCGAGCGGTCGTTGTCGCCGTTGTTCAGCGCCGGGAGGCCGCCGATCGACATGTTGACGATGTCGACGCCGCGGTTGACGACCAGGTCCATCATGCCCTCGGTGAGGGCGACGGCGGTGCAGCCGCCGGTCCAGGTGCAGGCGCGGGAGGAGACCAGCTTGGCGCCGGGGGCGGCGCCGTTCATCTTGCCGCCGAACAGGCCGTTGGCGGCGGTGATGCCGGCGACGTGCGTCCCGTGGGTGGACTCGATGACACCGATGTTGACGAAGTCCCGCTTCTGGCCGACCCAGGTGCCCCCGTAGGGGTCCATGGGCACGTCCTTGCGGATCTCCACCACGAACGGCTGGCGCTCGGCGACGGCCGTGTCCGGGTTGTCGGTGCCGAACCAGCCGACCTGGTGGTCCTCCTTGTACGGCTTCATCACGGTGTCGTCCGTGAAGTCGCCGTTGTTGTTCAGGTCGACGGTGACGGTGCCGGCGGCCGCGTCGTAGAGCAGGCCCCACCGGTCGGTGGTGTCGCCGTCACGGTTGGCGTCGCCCGCGGCGTCGCCGCCGGCGGTGGAGGACTCGCTGAACATCTGGACGCTGTAGTCGCCCGAGGGCGCGGTCCAGGTGCGGCCGCCGTAGGTGAAGGACGGGCCCGAGACCGGGTTGACCATCGCACGCCAGGTGGCGTCGCTGTCCACGATCGGGTCGGTGGCGGTCACCCAGTCGACGATCTTGCGCTCGCCGGTGGTGGTCTTCTGGAGCGCCGGGTGGCCGAGGTCCACGCCGGAGTCCAGGATGCCGATGGTGACGCCGCGGCCGTCCGCCTTCGGGTTCTTCTTCACGAAGTCGACGGCGCCCGTCTCGTGGGACGGGTTGTACGGGTTCTTCGCCGGGGTGTCCGCGCCCGGGGCGGGGTAGCTGCCCGTCGCGTCGGCGCCGGAGGTCTTCCTGCCGGCGTCGGGGCGCGGGTCGTCCAGCTTGATCTCCTTGTCCAGGTCGATGCCCTGGACGGAGGAGAGCTTGGCCGCGGCCGCGATGGCCGCCTCCGCCTTGCCGGTGGGGAGCGTGGCCCGGACGTAGCCGAGCTTGTCGTAGGACTTGCCCACGGACGCGCCCTTGACCGCGTCGAGCTGCTCGGCGACCTTCTCGGTCTGCCCGGGCTCGGTGATCACCATCATGGTGACGTTCTTCTCGCCGTCGGCCTGGGCCTGGGCGAGGAGTTCGGCGTCTTCCGAACCCAGCTTGCCGTGGGCGGACTTGCCCGCCGCGGGCTGGTCGGCCGCCGGAGCGGACTCGGCGGCGAAGGCCAGGGGTATCGGCCCGGCCGCGGAGAGCGCCGCCACCAGACCCGCGGCGACGGCGATCCGTGCCGCACGTCTCGCGCCCGATATCTGGGTGCGCTCGGGATGAGAGGTCATCGATTTCCCTTGCGAGTGAAGGAAAGTGAGGAGGGCGTATCACGCGGGCGGAAACGCCCGGGATCGCCGACGTCCGGAAAAATGGTCCGGATGACCGCTCAGCTTTGCCTATGAGTCCGGAGTTTGGGGAGAGTTGCCCGAGGCGTATTGCTGCCATGGCGTAATCCCGCCACGACGTGTGACTGGCGTGTCGGGTGTGACTGCGGTTCCGGCCCGCGCGTCCCGGCGCGGCGTCGGCCCCGTTCGCCCTGCCGCGGCCGGTGGCCTGCCGTAACGTCTGGGTATGCATGAGGAGTTGAGGGTGGCGGCCTACGCCGTCTGCGTGCGGGACGACCAGGTGCTGCTGGCGCGGTGGGTCGCGGGGGACGGGACGAGGCGGTGGACGCTGCCGGGCGGCGGCATGGACCACGGTGAGGACCCGTACGACACGGTGGTGCGGGAGGTGGAGGAGGAGACCGGCCACACGGTCGAGCCGGTGACGCTCCTCGGCGTCGACTCGGTCCGCCGGTCCTACCCCCGGCGGCTGGGCGCGCGGGCCGACTTCCACGGGCTGCGGGTGGTGTACGAGGCGCGGATCACCGGGGGCGCGCTGCGGAACGAGGTCGGCGGCTCCACGGACATGGCGGCGTGGCATCCGCTGGACGCGGTGGAGGAACTGGAGCGGGTGGAACTGGTCGACGTGGGCCTGCGGCTGTGGCGCGAACGCCCCCGCACCGGCCACCTCGACCGCACCGAACGCCCGGCGGACGGCTAGCGGTTCCCCCGGGGCCCGGCCGCCCGGGGGCCGACGGCACCGGGCCCGGCGGCACGGGGCGCGGCGGCACGGGGCGCGACCGGGGCGTAGGCGTCGCGGGGCGCGTCCGGGGCGCGGGCGTCGCGGGGCGGGCGCGTGGCGCGGGCGTCGCGACGGCACGGGGCGCGGCCGCACGGGGCGCGGGGCGGGCGCGTGGCGCGGGCGTCGCGGGGCGCGGGCATTCGTGGGACGGGGGTCGCTGGGCAGGCATCGCCCCGCGAACGGCTAGCGGTTGTTCCCCCGTGGGGCACGGCCGTGCGGGCATCGCCGGGAGGGCACTGACGCGCCGCGCGGGCATCACCGTGCCGGCGCGCCGGGAGGGCGTCGCTGGGCGGGCGTCGTCCGGCGGGCATCGCTGGGCGCGAGGTCGCCGTGCGGGGGCGTCGTTGGGTGCGGGTGTCACAGGGCGGGCGTCGGCGCGGGCGGGCCCGCGGGGAGACGCGTGCGTGCGGCGCCGCTGCCGGGCCCGGTCACCCGCGGAGGGGTGCCCCGCCGACACCGTGTCGTCGGACGGCGTACGCCGGCGCGGGCCCTCACATCCGGACGCCGCGGCGGGCCGGGCGGGGGCGGGACCTCGCCGGGGCCACGGTGACGAGGCGGGCCCCCGCGGCAGCGCGGGGAGACCGCTGTCCCGCCACCGTGGCCGTGAGGGCCACCGCCATGCCCGCGACCTGGACCGCCGTGAGGGATTCGCCGAGGAACCCCCACCCCAGCACCGTGGCCGTCAGTGGCGACAGCGGCACGAGGAACGTGACGCCGGTCGCGGTCATCCGGCCCGTCCCCCGGAACCACAGCCAGTACGCCAGCGCCGTGTTGACGAGTGCCAGGTACCCGTACCCCGCGACCCCCGCCGCGTCGATCGCCGGCGGCGCGCCCTCGACGGCCACCGCGAGGGGCGCGATCACCAGCCCGCCCGCCGTCAGCTGCCACCCCGTCAGGGCCAGCGGCCCGACCCCCGCCGGTCTCCCCCACCGCTTGCCCAGCACCGTGCCCAGTGACATCGCCCCCGCGGACCCGAACGCCGCGGCGACGCCCACCGCGTCCACCGAGCCGAGCCCCGGGACCATCACCAGCGTCACCCCGGCCACCGCCACGAGCCCCGTCACCACCGTCCGGGCCCGTACCCGCTCGGACAGCAGCACCGCTCCCAGGCCGGCCACCAGCAACGGGCCCACGGAACCGGCCACCGCGGCCATCCCGCCCGGCATCCGGTAGGCGGCGAGGAACAGCAGCGGGAAGAACGCGCCGATGTTCAGCGCCCCCAGCACCGCCGCCCGCCACCACCAGTCGCCCCGCGGCAGCACCCGGGTGACCGCCAGCAGCAGGAGCCCGGCGGGGAGCGCCCGCACCAGCGCCGTGAACAGGGGGCGGTCCGGCGGAAGGAACTCCGTGGTCACCAGGTAGGTGCTGCCCCAGAGCACCTGGGCCAGCCCGGTGACCACGACCGTGCCCGCCGCCCCACTCACGCCTGCACCTCCGCCCGTTCCCCCACCGGCGCGACCGGCACGACCGGTGCGACCGGCGCAACCGGCACGACCGGCGCGACCGGTGGCACCGGCGTGACCGGCGGCACCGCTGCGACCGGCGGCACCGGCGCATCAGGCCCGACCCGGCCGACCGCGTCCACCCGCACCGCCCCCTCCGGCAGCCGCCGCTCCACCGCCACCAGCAGCCCCGCCGCCACCAGCGAGGTCCCGATCAGGAAGATCCACGGCACCCGCCCGTCCACCGCCAGCAGCGCGGTGAACAGGGCGGGGGCCAGCGCCTTGGCCAGCGACCAGGAGAGCTGGTACACCGCCATGTACCGCCCCCGCACCGCGGGCGGCGCGGCGGAGACCGCGAGCATGTCCGCGGCGGGGCTGTGCACCAGCTCGCCCGTCGTGTAGACCACCACCCCCGCGACCAGCGCCGTCGCCAGCACCGCCACCGAGTCCGGCCGGGCCACCGCCAGCGCGAACTGGGCCAGGAACCCCGCCGCGAACAGCAGCGAGCCCAGCGCCGCCGCCCGGGTCCGCCGCGCCCCGCTGCGCCGCACCAGGTGCCCCACGTACGTCCCGGCCGCCGCGCAGAGCACCGTGTTGACGGCGAAGGAGACGCCGGTGAGCCCGTCGGGGCCGCCCAGCGAGACCACGAAGAGCGGGAACAGCACCGACAGCGCCGCGTAGCTCAGGGCGTTGAAGAAATTGGCGCCGGTGAGCACCAGGAACGGGCGGTCCCGCAGGACCCGCCGGTAGCCCGCCGGCGCACCCCCCTCCGCCTCCGCGCCGGGGTGCTGCGCCCGCACCGGGCGCACCCCGCTCAGCAGGTACGCAGCGACCGCGTAGGACGCCGCGTTGGCCAGCGCCGTGCCGGTGTACCCGCCGGGGCCCGCGAGGCCGACGACCAGGGAGGCGATCAGCGTCCCCGCGCCGAGCCCGGCGTTGCCCACGGCCCGCAGCGTGGCCTGCAGCCGGTCCCGGTCCGCGCCCCGCGCCACCTCGCCCACCAGCACCGCCTGGACGCCGACGTAGGCGCGGTCGGCGGTCACCGTCAGCAGCGCGACGCCTGCGAATGCGCCGAGCGAGTCGACCAGCGGGTAGGCCAGGAAGCCGGTGCACCGGACGGCGTGGAAGACCATCAGCATCCGCCGCGCCCCGTACCGGTCCACCGCCGTGCCGATGAACGGCAGCAGTCCCATTCCGCCGAGGCCCGCCACGGTCAGCACGATCCCCACCACCGCGTAGGAGAGCCCGGTGACGTGGTGGAAGAACACCAGGCTGAACGGGATGTACATCCCGGAGCCGACGCCGTTCACCACCGCGGAGCCGGTCAGCCGCCGCTCCCCCCTGACGGGCCGTTCCCCCCTCACCGGCCGCTTCCCCGAGACCGGCCGCTCCCCCGCCGGCCACCGCTTCCTCGTCACTCCACGGCCCGCCGCGCCGTGCTCCCCCGTGCCGTCGCCGCCCATGTCGCGCCGCCCCCGCCCGATACCCGCTCGCCAGAAAGAACCCTTGCCGGGAAGTAGCTTAGCCGTAAGCTACTTACTCGCAAGCTGCTTTTTGGCCAGGGACCGGTACGGCGCCGATACTCGGCGCATGAGTACTCGTGAGCCCGGGCGCGGGGATGCCGTCGACGCCATCATCGAGCAGTGGAACCGGGAGCGGCCCGATCTCCTGACTCCGGGGATGGAGATCTTCGGGCGGATCTACCAGCTGTCCCGTGCGATGGGCGACCGGACGGAGAAGGCGTACGCGGCGTTCGGCATCTCCCGCGGGGAGTTCGACGTGCTGGCCACGCTCCGGCGGGCCGGCGAGCCGTACACGCTGGCGCCGCGGGAGCTCTCGGGCACGCTGATGCTCACCACCGGCGGCATGACGGGCCGGCTGGACAAGCTGGAGAAGGCGGGGCTGCTCAGCCGCTCGCCCGACCCCGAGGACCGGCGGGCGCTGCGGGTCTCGCTCACCGCGCGGGGACTGGCCCTGGTGAACGAGGCGGTGACGGCCGGTCTGGCCGTCCAGAACGAGGCGGTGAGGGCGGCGCTGGACGAGGACGGGGCGGCCGAACTCGCCGACCTGCTGCGGCGGTTGCTGGCCGCCACGGAGCACTGACGCACCCCGCCCCGCCCCCTCCCGCCGCACGCGCGAAGGGCCCGCACCCGCCAGCGTCCCGGCGGTGGCGGGCCCGGACCCACGCCACGTCACCCCAGGTGGGTGTCGAGCGCCTCCCGCACCCGCTCGGCGGTGGCCGCCTCCGCGGCCCAGGCGACGTGACCGTCGGGGCGCACCAGGACCGCCGTGCCGCGCGGGCCCGCCCACCGCTCGACCGCCAGGCGCGCGCCGCGCGGCGCCACCTCGAGGCCGGTCGGCGCCAGCAGCACGAACCGGCCGCCGCGCAGGGCCTCGTAGAGGCGGCGCCCGCCCGCCAGCGGCACGTCCGGCACCCGGGCGCCGACCGAGCGGTGGGCGCCGCGCGGCCGGCGGTAGCGGATGCCGATGCCGCTGACCATGGCGGTGCCCCGCCGCCGGAGCGGCGCCACCCGGTCGGCCGTGGCCAGCGTCGCGGCCCGCAGGGCGCGGCTCGCGGGGCCGTGCGCCAGCGCCCCGCGGATCAGGGCGCCGCTGGCGAGCAGGACCATACGCCCCACCGGGTGCCGCTCCGCGTGGTACGTGTCGAGCAGTGACCCGTCCGCGTGCCCGCCGAGCACGGCGGCCAGCTTCCAGCCGAGGTTGGCGGCGTCCTGCAGGCCGGTGTTCATGCCCTGCCCGCCCGCCGGGGAGTGCACGTGCGCGGCGTCGCCCGCCAGGAGGACCCGGCCGACCCGGTAGGCGGGCACCTGCCGCTCGTCGCTGTGGAAGCGGGACATCCAGCGCGGGTCGTGCATGCCGAAGTCGCTGCCGAGCGCGCCGCGGACGATCTCCCGGACCTCCTCCAGGCCGACCGGGTCGCTGTCCGGGCGGTCGTTCCCCCGCCGCCAGCCGGTCATCCGGTGGTAGCCGTCGCCGAACGGCGCGAGCAGCGCGAAGCCGTCGGGGCCGGCGTCGGCGGTGAGCGCCGAGCCGAGGTCCTCGGTGAGCTTGACGTCGGCGAGGACCAGCGAGCGGATCACCGAACGGCCCGGGAACGGCAGTCCCACCAGGCGGCGGACGGCGCTGTGCGCGCCGTCGGTCCCGACCGCGTAGGCGGCGCGCAGCTCCTCGGCGCCCCGGTCCGTGGCGACCTCGAGCGTCACCCCGTGGTCGTCCTGGCGCAGGCCGGTCACCTCGGTCTCGTGGGCGAAGCGCACCCCCGCTTCGACGGCGCGCCGCTCCAGCAGGCGCTCCACCTCGTACTGCGGGACGACCAGCGCGTACGGGAACCGGGTGGGCAGCGAGTCGAGCCCCAGGGTGAGGCCGCCGAAGAGGCGCAGGTCGCGGAGGGGCCGGCCGATCGCGGCGAGTTCGTCGGCGAGTCCCCGCGCGTCGAGCTGCTCCATGGTGCGGGCGTGCACCACCAGGGCGCGGGAGAGGTTGCTGATCCCGTGCGGCCGCTTCTCGACGAGCGTGACGGGGACGCCCGCCTCGGCCAGGTCCCCGGCCAGCAGCAGCCCGGTGGGGCCGGCGCCGACGACGACCACGGAGCGGGCCGTGTCGTGCTGGTCGTGTTCGGTGGTGCCGTGCATGACGGTCATGGTGGCCTCCCGAATCGGTGGCGCAGGGGCGACCGGGTGGGTCAACACCTGTTGGCCAACGCTTGTTGACAACGCTAGAGGCACGGGGCTGGACGGTCAACACCCGTTGGCCTACGTTTGTTGACATGACCGAGAACAGGCCGCCGAGTGCCCCGAGTCCCCCGGGCCCGTCGGCGGCCTCCGCCCCACCGCCCCCGCGCCGCTCGGACGCGACCCGCGCGGCGATCCTCGAGGCGGCGATCGCCCGGTTCGCGGCGGACGGCTACGAGCGGGCCACCATCCGCGCCATCGCCCGGGACGCGGGCATCGACCCGGCCATGGTGATGCGCTACTACGGCAACAAGGAGGGGCTGTACCGGGCCGCGTCGGAGATCGATCTGCGGATGCCGGACTTCGCCGGGGTGCCCCTGGAAGGCGCCGGGGAGGCGCTGGTGCGGCACTTCCTGCACCGCTGGGAGGAGGACGACACCCTGGCCGCGATGATCCGCGTGGGGCTGGCCTCGGGCCTGGACGGGGGGCGGCAGCAGGCCCTGCTGGCGGGGCAGCTCGGCCCGGCGGTGGCCCGGTTCTGCAACGACCCGGCCGAGGTGCCGCGCCGCACGGCCCTGGTGGCGTCGCAGGTCCTCGGCATGGCGGTGCTGCGGTACCTGGTCGAGGTCCCGGCGGTCACGGCGATGAGCCGCGACGAGCTCGTGGCCTGGCTCGCGCCGACGGTCCAGCGCTACCTCACCGAGGAGTCCCGGCCACCTGGCTCCCGGCCACCGGGCTCCCGCTCCCCGGGCTCCCGGCCGCCACGGGACGTCTCCGCGCGGGAACGGCCGGAGAACCACCCGCAGGGGTGAACGCACGACGAGGGTGCCGTCCGCGCGCCAGGGCTTCTGCCGTGGCGCGAGGGCGGCACCCTCGTCGTTCCGCCGGTGCGGCCGGCCGGGGATCCGGCGGCCGTCCGGGTCAGGAGTTCTTGGTCCGGATGTTGGTCGACGTCACCCGGTGCTCTTCCTTGGACTTGTCCAGGACCATCACCGCACCGGCGATCGCCGCGAACAGCACGAGCGGGGCGACCACGTAAAGGCCCAACGTCTCGACGACGCTCAGGCCGGTGCCGGGGTCGTCGCCGTCGTCGCGCACCAGCGCGAACGCGGGGGACGACATGAGCAGCATCATCAGCGTCGTGCCGGCGGCCAGGGCGCCGGTGCGCAGGGCGTTCTTCTTGTCCACGGCGCCCAAGGTACCCGCCCCGGCGGGAGCCCGCGCGGCCGGGGTGCCCAACGACCGCGCGTGTCAGCCGGGCGGGTCCTGGCGGGGCGGCTCGGTGAGACCCGCCAGCAGCGCGTGCAGCCGGGGGGACGAGGAGAGCTCCTCCAGGGTGACGGGGCGGCCCTCGCCGTCGGCCACCGGCAGCCGCCAGTTGGGGTACTCGTCCCAGGTACCGGGCACGTTCTGGGGACGCCGGTCGCCCACCCCGTCGGGGAGCCAGACGCCGACCAGGCGGGCCGGGGTCCGCCACAGGAAGCGGTGCAGGGCCAGGATCACGTCCTCCTCGCGGGTGCCGTCCAGCAGTCCGCGCCGGTCGAGTTCGGCCAGCCACTCGCCGAGTTCGGCCGCCGCCTCCTCCCGCTCGCGTTCCACCGGGCGGGTGAGCAGGCCCAGCCGCTCCCGCAGGTCGACGTGGTCGTGGGCGATCCGGGAGGCGGTGGGCGGCAGGTCGTGGGTGGTGACGGTGGCCAGGCAGTCCGAACGCCAGCTCTCGGGGGCGAGCGGGCGGCCGTCGCTCTCCCAGCCGCGCTCGAACCAGAGCACCGAGGTGCCCAGGACGCCCCGCTCCCGCAGCGCCTCGCGCACGCCCGGCTCCACCGTGCCGAGGTCCTCGCCGATGACCGCGGCGCCGGCCCGGTGCGCCTCCAGGGCGAGCACCGCCAGCATGGCCTCGGCGTCGTAGTGGACGTAGGTGCCCTCCGTGGGCGGACGGCCCTGGGGGACCCACCAGAGGCGGAACAGGCCCATCACGTGGTCGACGCGCAGCGCCCCGGCGTGGCGGAGGCGGGCGCGCAGCAGGTCGCGCAGCGGGGCGTACCCGGTCTCGGCGAGCCGGTCGGGCCGCCACGGGGGCAGGCCCCAGTCCTGGCCGCGGGCGTTGAACGCGTCGGGCGGGGCGCCCACCGACATGCCGGCGGCGAAGCAGTCGCGCAGCGCCCAGGTGTCGGCGCCGCCGGGGTGGACGCCGACGGCGAGGTCGTGGATCAGGCCCACGCCCATCCCCGCCTCCCGCGCGGCGCGCTGGGCGGCGGCGAGCTGGTCGTCGGCGAGCCAGGTCAGCCACCGGTGGAGGTCGACGCGGTCGGCGAGTTCGCGCCGGGCCCTGGCCGTCTCCGGCGACCGGGGGTCGCGCAGCCGCTCGGGCCAGCGGTGCCAGTCGGGGCCGTGCACCTCGGCGAGGGCGTTCCAGGTGGCGTGGTCGTCCAGGGCGCGGCCCTCGCGGGCCAGGAAGCCGGAGTAGGCGGCGCGTCGGCCGGGCGCGAGGGGCACCGCGCGCAGCAGTTCCAGGGCGCGGCGCTTGAGGTCCCAGACGGCGTCGCGGTCGATCAGCGCCTCCTTGGCCAGCACCCCCTCGCGCAGCCGGGCGGCCTGCTCGGCCAGGGCCCGCAGGCGGGTGCGGTCCTCCTCGGTGACGTGGGCGTACTCGGGGATCTCCTCGACGCGCAGGTACACGGGGTCCGGGAAGCGGCGGGAGGACGGCCGGTAGGGCGAGGGGTCCACCGGCGGCCCGGGCACGCTCGCGTGCAGCGGGTTGAGCTGGACGAAGCCGACGCCCAGGGCGCGGCCCGCCCAGCCGGCCAGGTCGGCCAGGTCGCCGAGGTCGCCCATGCCCCAGGAGCGGTGGGAGAGCAGCGAGTAGAGCTGGACCAGCAGTCCGCGGTGCCGGCCCTCCACGCCGGGCGCGCGGTCGGGGGCGACGATCAGGTGGGACTCGCCGGTGCGGCCGTCGGGTGCCGTGACGGTGAGCCGGTGGACGCCGTACGGGAGGCCGTCCAGCGAACCGCGGGCCTCCCCCTCCTCCGTGACCACGCGGAGCACGGTCCCCTCGGGCAGGGCGGGCAGCCCGCGCGGCGTGAGCACCACGGTGGGGGGCAGCAGGCGCCGTGCCGTCTCCGCCTCCCGCGCCGCCAGGGCGGCGGCCGGGTCGGCCGTGTCCACGCCCAGCGCGGCGAGCGCGGCGGTCACCGCCTCCGCCGGCACGGTGACCACGCGGTCCGGCGCGGGCCGGTACTCGGTGGCCACCCCGTACAGCTCCGCCAGCCGCGCCAGCGGCTCCCCCGGTACCGGTCCGGCCACGGTTCCTCCTCGATGAGGTCGAGCACGCCCTGACAGTGGCTACCCAACGAGGCCCGCACCAGACATCGCAATCCGCCGAACGGGTGCCGGCCGCGCGCCGCGGGACCGGGCTCGGCCCCGGTGGAGGCGCCCGGCGACGACGAAGGCCCGGACCGAGTCAGGCGGAGACGCCGTCGATCCGGGCCAGGGCCTCGTCCGCGCCGTACGGCCGCAGGTACGGCAGCCAGCGCGGGTCCCGGTGGCCGGTGCCGATGATGCGCCAGGCCAGACCGGTGGGCGGGGCCGGTTTGTGCCGCAGCCTCCAGCCCAGCTCGCCGAGGTGCCGGTCGGCCTTGGTGTGGTTGCAGCGACGGCAGGAGGCCACCACGTTGTCCCAGACGTGCTGCCCGCCGCGGCTGCGGGGGATGACGTGGTCGACGCTGGTGGCGACGCCCCCGCAGTACATGCAGCGGCCGCCGTCGCGGGCGAACAGGGCCCGGCGGGTCAGCGGCACGGGTCCCCGGTAGGGCACCCGGACGAAGCGCTTGAGCCGTACCACGCTGGGTGCGGGCAGGGAGAGGGTCGCGCTGTGCAGGTGGGCGCCGGACTCCTCGAGGCAGACGGCCTTGTTCTCGAGGACGAGGACGAGCGCGCGGCGGAGCGGTACGACGCCGAGCGGCTCGTACGACGCGTTGAGGACCAGGACATGCGGCACGGTGCCTCCTTGTACGCCGGCGGCGCGTGGCTCGCGCCGGGACGATCTGGAGTCAGTTTCCCCTCTGCCCTGGTCGCGGCGCCACCACGTGGGAACAACGGGGTGGTGCCGAGGGCCCGTGGTGTTGGCCACAGCATCGCCCCGCCCGCCCCGCCGGCACCCGTCGGCATCCGCCGCGTCACCCCGCGCGAGGTCACCGCTTATCCCTTCCT
Source organism: Streptomyces sp. NPDC002640 (assembly GCF_053592575.1). Lineage (NCBI taxonomy): Bacteria > Bacillati > Actinomycetota > Actinomycetes > Kitasatosporales > Streptomycetaceae > Streptomyces > Streptomyces sp. NPDC002640. The sequence continues at coordinate 209,767 of NZ_JBSFVZ010000015.1, forward strand.
CATCCTCTCGTGAGGCCCGTCTCTCTTCCCCCGGAAGCCGCGAAGCCACCCGGTTTGCCCCGTTAGTGTGGTGAAGCTGCTCCTCCGCTCCCGCTTCGTCGCCGTGCCCGTCCCGCCGGGGCAGCCACGCACCTGGAGGTATCCCCCGTGTCCCTGTCCGTCGCCCTCCCGGCCGCCGGCCCGGACCCGTCCTCGTCGCCCTCGCCCTCGCCCGCCACCTCGGCGCCCTCCACCGGCGGCTCGCCGGATGCGAGGCCGACCGTCCCGTCCCTGGAGGAGGCCCAGCAGCGGGCGACCGAGGCGGCCGGCTGGTTCCAGGAGAACTGGGCCTCCTGGCTCGCCGTCGGCCTGCGGATCGTCATGATCGTCGTGATCGCGCTGGTGCTGCGGGTGCTGGTCCGCCGGGCGATCACCCGGCTGATCGACCGGATGAACCGCAACACCTCCGCGAGCGAGGGCAGCTCGCTGGGCGGCCTGCTGGTCAACGCCGAGCGGCGGCGTCAGCGCTCGCAGGCGATCGGCTCGGTGCTGCGCTCGGTCGCGTCCTTCGTCATCCTCGGCACCGCCTTCCTGATGGTGCTCGGCGCGTTCCAGATCAACCTGGCGCCGCTGCTCGCCTCGGCCGGTGTGGCCGGTGTGGCGATCGGCTTCGGCGCGCGGAACCTGGTCACCGACTTCCTCTCCGGCGTCTTCATGATCCTCGAGGACCAGTACGGCGTCGGCGACACCATCGACGCGGGCGTGGCCACCGGTGAGGTCATCGAGGTGGGCCTGCGGGTCACCAAGCTGCGGGGCGAGAACGGCGAGATCTGGTACGTCCGCAACGGCGAGATCAAGCGGATCGGCAACGCCTCCCAGGGCTGGGCCACCGCCGGGGTGAACGTGACCGTGCGGTCCGAGGAGGACCTGGACAAGGTCCGGTCGGTGCTGGAGGAGGTCGCGGAGCGGATCTCCAAGGAGGAGCCCTGGAACGAGATCCTCTGGGGCCCGGTCGAGGTCCTGGGCCTGGAGGACGTGCTGCTGGACTCCATGGTGGTCCGGGTCACCGCGAAGACCATGCCGGGCAAGGCCCTGAGCGTGGAGCGGGAGCTGCGCTGGCGGATGAAGCGGGCGCTGGACGCGGCCGGGATCCGGATGATCGGCGTGCCGGAGCAGGCCACCGTCGAGCCCGCCCCCGCCGATCCGACCGCGGGGATGGCCGCGCCCTCCGCCTTCGCCAGCAGCAACTCGCCGCAGTCGATGGCCGCGTCGCCGATCCCGCCGAAGACGCTGTAGCACCGAGGACACTGCGACGCCCGAGGGGCGGCGCACCGGAGTCCCTCTCCGGTGCGCCGCCCCTCCCCCGTTTCCTCCGCTCACCCCACCCCCGTTATCTTCTTCGCGGTCCTGCAAGAGGGCCGCTGGCCTCCGGGCCCGGCATGACTGTTGCCCCCTGTCGAACGGATGACCTGGGGGGTG